>JBQTJD010000051.1:0-3592 GCA_052387475.1 Anaerolineales bacterium
TGGTGGGTGCAGAACGGTTACGGCGCGGATGGGGCGAATGCTTACGTGAGCCAGTTGGCCTGGTTTGATCGCGAGTTACAACAGGACAACTACGTCATCGGCGCCACCATCTTCACCGTCGGTGCGCCCGGCGGAAGCGATGGCTGGCATGCGTTCGACATCCACGACGCCCTCATCCCGCTCGCCCACTACGTCGCCAGTCAGCGTTAGAATTAGCCCCAATGCGCGTTCTATTTAGCTTGCCTGGTGCCCGCCTCGGCCTGGGTGTCGTTGCTATTGGCCTGGCGCTCTTCACCAGCTTCATTCGCTTTCGAGCGCTGGGCTACACCGAAATGTGGGGCGACCAATCGCAGGAGATCGGTGGGGCGTTGGCCTGGCTCAACGGCGGGCCGCCCCCGCTGACGGCGATGAAGTCGTCGTTTGGAGTCTTTCAGGCGCCTTTGATTCGCTACCTGTACGCCATTCCATTGGCCGTCAATCGCAGCGTGATGGGGGTCTTGTGGTGGACGGCGCTGGCCAATGTCGCGGGCGTGCTGGTGTTCGGCGGGGTGGTGGCTCGTTTGTTGGGGTGGCGCATCGCCGCCTGGCTGACAGTTTTGTACGCCGTCAATCCCTGGTCGGTCTATTACAGCCACCTCATTTGGATGCCGACCTTCGTCCCATTCTTTGCCTGCCTATTGCTGGCGAGCGTGCTCTTGTACGTTGCCGAGACCCCGCGACCGCTGTATGTGATTGTGGCCGCAATCGCGCTGGCTGGAGTCATTCAAGTCCACCTCGCCGGCGTCGTGCTCATCGGGATACTGGCCCTGGTGATCGGCATCCTATCGCCCCGGCTGCATCTGTGGGCGCTGATCGTGGGCGCGCTATTGTTCGGCCTCAGTTTTGTGCCTTATCTCGTCTTTCAATGGCAAAGCCACTGGGTGGATTTGGCGACGTTGCAGTCAGGCCTGGGCCGCGAGGCGAATTTCAACCTGGCCGCGGTGTTGCTCGCCTTTGACTTGTTGCAATCACAGGGCGTTTACACCACTGCCGGACTCGCCGCGGAGAGTTGGCGCGCCGCCGACCCACTGGGCCGGACTGTAGACAGCCTCATCACCGTTGCTTTTGTGGTCGCGCACGGCTGGGCGCTCTGGCGCGTGGTTCGCGTCCTCATCACTCGCCAGCCCCGCGCGACATGGGACCGCCGAACGCGGGTGAGTGTCGTGCTGCTGCTGTGGTTGACGGCACCGATACTGATCTTTCTGCGCCACAGCCATTATTTGCAGAATTACTACTTTCTGTACTGGGTGCCCGCACAACTATTCCTCATTGTCATGATGACGGATGAGGTCGGTGAAGCGCTGGCGCAGCGCTGGCCGCGCCTCGGCGGATGGCGTTGGATTGTGTACGCGCCAATCGGCGTCGTGGTGCTGCAGCAGTTGTGGATGACGACGGTTGGGCAAAACCTGATGGCGGCTGGGGCGGCGGGGCGGCAGCGTGTGGTGGATGTGGAGCGTGCGCTCCAGTCAGCGCAGCGCCTCATGGCCGAACGGCCAGACTGTCAATTGGTCGTGGTCTCAGAAGGTCGGGGATATGCCTCGGCTTCGCTTGGATTCTGGCGCGAGTATTTTCCGCCCGGGCGTGTTCGCTTCATGCAAACAGGCATCGGCTACCTCGTGCCACCTACTTGCGCGGTGTACTTCATGTCCGTCAACGACACCACGACCGAGCAATGGCTGGGCGCACATGCCGAGCCGTTGGAGTCGGAAACCATTACGACGCCGGAACTGACTTGGCGATTCTATTCGCTGACGGCGGCGCAACGAGCAGTGATGGTGAAGGCCTGGGAGGCACAGCCCGATCCCTTGGCGGACTGGGCGGACGGCGTGCACCTTTGGAAGGTGGAGGCAGAGCAACCCGCTCGCAGCGGCGGCGCGCTCTCGCTGGTCACTACCTGGTCGCTCACGAAATCGGCCCGCGCGGATATTCAATTCGGCAACTATCTTTTGAAGGCTGAGTCAACATTGGTGGCGCAGGTCGATGGCAACGGGATCGAAAGCGCGAGCTGGCAATCGGGGGACCGTTTTCAAATGCGCTTCGGCCTGCCGGTGCCGGCTGACGTGCCTAGCGGGACGTACAGGTTGGCGTTGGCGCTGTATACACTGCCGGAAGTTCAGCGCCTGCCCCTCGCCTCCAATAACGGCGATCTGTTTGTTGTGGGAAACATACAAGTCACAGCGCCCTGATGGTCCGGCCCAGCCGATGAGCCAAGCGGCATACGGGATACTCGACAATGCGGCAACGCCTTCTTCTCACTTTCACGATTACGATGCTGATTGGGGTCAGCGCCTGCACCACACCGGCTCCATCCCCCATCAGCTCGCCGGCGCTGACATCGGCGGGCGCCGCGACACCCGAACCCAACGCGGCGACACCCGCCGCCGCCCAACCGACGAGCGTGCTCTTCTTGCCGCAGATCGCCTCCGGCCTCGGCGCGACCTCCACGCCGCTGCCCCCTCCCACTGAGGCTCAAGCGCCGCTTCCACCACCGCCCACTCCAACGCTTGATTGGCCCAGCCCCATCGCCGGGCTAACGGCCAGCAAACTCGGCATCCACACGCTCGGCACTGGCGATCCGTTCGTGATGGAACACATTCGCCGCGCCAAACCTCGGCTCGTGAAAGCGGTGGGTGATTACGGCTGGCTGCACGAAGTTAAGGAAGTTTCACCCGACATGGTCACCATTGGCCGCATCCTCACGGAACAGCCGGAATGGATCGGCACGGTGGATCCGGTGCAGGCCGGCAAAGCGTACGTGGACATCAACTTGCAAACCTATCAGCTCAATCCCTTTGTGGATTACTGGGAAGGCTGGAATGAGTTCGTGCCGATCGATGCCGCGCGCATGCAATGGTTCGCGCAATTCGAAGCCAGCCGCGCGTGCGAGATGCAAGCGCGTGGATTTCGCGCCGTGGTGGGCGGCTTCTCCGTCGGTGTGCCTGAGTATGCGTTGATGGCCGATTTCCTCGCGGCGCTCGAAGCCGCGCACCGCTGCGGCGGCCTCTTTCACGTGCACGAGTACAACGCGCCGACGCTGGCGTGTGGCGTCTCCATCGGCCAGCCCAACATCATCCCCGGTGCGCCCGCCCTCAATGTGCCGGCCGGCCCACTCACGTTGCGCTACCGCTTTTGGTACGAGGGCTACCTCAAGCCCCGCGGCTGGGGTGATTTGAAACTCGTCATCAGCGAGTTGGGCGTCGATACGGTAAGCCAGCCACTATGTGCTGGGCCGGGCGGCGCTTGGAAAGCACACGGCGATTGGTGGGTGAAGAACGGGATCGGACCCGACGCGCCGCAAAGCCACGTGAATGTGCTGGCCTGGTACGACGCGGAAATGCAGGCTGACTCGTATGTGCTGGGCGCAACGATCTTCACCAGCGGCGCCCCCAGTTCCAACGACGGCTGGAATCCGTTCGATATGCACGACATGCTGATCCCGCTGGCAAAATACCTCGTCACGCAACAGTGAGGGGGCGCGGTCGCCCCGCCCAATCCAAACACATTCAATCTGCCGTAGTGGAACAGAGTTTGCAATGCTATCGGCGACGAGGAG
>JBQTJD010000052.1:0-6876 GCA_052387475.1 Anaerolineales bacterium
AGGGGGATGAGCAAGAGGACGCGGCCGAGTACGCTCACGTCCTCTACAACGCCGCGCAAGTGTACTGGCATCGCGGCGAATATCACGAGGCCTTCAACGCCGCGCAGCACAGCCTGGGCGTGGCCGAGCGGTTGAACGAGCCGGTGGCCAGCGCGCGTGCGTTCGAGATGCTGGCACTGGCGTGACACTCATTGGGCGAGTGGCAGGATGGGCTGCGCTTCGAGGCGCAGCGCGCCTCGCTGGCCGGTTCCGGTCTGGATGTCACCGAAGCCTTCGACGTTCACCTCTGACTGTGGGAGTATCACCTGTATGGTGATAAAGGCTACGATGAAGTGAAGCGCGCCGTGAGCACCACGCTCGAGCAGGCGCAGCGGATGAACGCGCCACGGGCCGTGGCGTTTTGCCGCTGCTTCGACGGCGCGCTGGAGTATCAGGCCGGGCATTGGGAGGCGGCTGAGGCCTCGCTGCGCGACTCCATCCGCCTGCACCGTGATATCGGCGCGGCTTCCGGCGAGGCGTTGGCCTGCCAGCGGCTGGGCGTACTGCTCACGACACGTGGCCGGCTGGACGAGGCAAAGGCGATTATTGAAGAGGGCCTCGTCGCCGCCGAGCGCGCCTTGTTGCGCGCGCACTGCCTCACCCGGCTCTACGCCGCCCTCGCGCGCAATTGTTTAGCGGCTGACGACCTCGCCGCTGCCGACGAGGCGCTGGCGCAGGGGCTGGCGATGAGCGAGCGCCACGGCCACTGCACCACATGCGACGCGCTGCTGCTGCCGGCTGCTATCAGCGTGCGCAGCGCGCAGCGAGACTGGCCCGCCGCCGAGACCTTCTGCCGCCAACTGGATGAGGCCGCTACCGAGTATGGCAGCCGCACGTGGCTGGCAATGGCGCGTCAATCGCGCGGTGAGCTGGCGGCGGCGCGCGGCAACTCGAATGCGGCCCTGGCATATTACGCCGAAGCGCGCGATGCCTTCTCCGCCGCCGGGAATTTCGCCGAGGCCGAACGATCACGCCAAGCCATGCTGGCTCTACAGAGTTGAAGGCGCCAGCGGAGCGCGAAGAGCGTGTTGCGTTACACCTCCCACAGAGCGGCATTTGTGGGAGGTGTTTTTGTTTCCGGGGTAAGGGTAATGGGAGGCGGCTCCGTTATCGTGTGCGCAATCAATCAGACGAAAGCGACACACAAAGGAGACAACCCATGACCACCGCAACCGCTACCCTCGTCAACGGCGTCAATGTCGATCAGCTGGTCGGCACCATCAACGCCATCAAGGCCGATCCGGCCATCGCCCGTTTCAAATTCCGCGCCGAAACGGAGTGGGTGGATGGCGGCCACAGCCGCACTACCATTCAAAGCTTCTATGGGGCCAAGCAGGAGGATGCCTCGCGCCGCCAGCCGTTCGTGCTGGAGGGCGACGAGCCGCCCGTGCTGCTGGGCCACAACGCCGGCCCCAACGCAGTGGAGGCCGTGCTCCACGCGCTGGCCGCCTGCCTGAGCGTGGGCTTCATCTATAACGCTGCCGCGCAGGGCATTCGCGTAGAGTCCCTCAGCTTCCGGCTGGAGGGCGAACTTGACCTGCACGGTTTCCTCGGCCTCTCCGACAAGGTGCGCCCCGGATACGAGGGCATCCGCCTGAGCTACCGGGTGAAGAGCAACGCCCCGCGCGAGAAGATTGAGGAACTGTGCGAGTACGTGCAGAAGACTTCGCCCGTGCTCGACATCATCCGCAATCCGGTGCCAGTCACAGTCACCCTGACGAACTAGGGTGCGTCTGCGAACTTCGGCGAACGAAAGGGAGCGCAGCGTGAGAGAGTTGCTCGCAACGACTGCCGAGCGGGCTATTCGTTATCTTGACGATTTAGCAAATCGGCATGTTGCACCGAGCAAAGATGCGATCGCCCAGCTGGCCTCGCTTGATTTTGCTCTTCCAAATCAACCCACCAGCCCGGAATCAGTCTTGCGTGAACTGGATGAACTTGGCTCACCGGCGACAATGGCGATGGCGGGGCCACGCTTCTTTGGCTTTGTCATTGGGGGTTCTCTCCCCGCTGCGATAGCGGCCAACTGGCTGGCGTCAGCATGGGATCAAAACAGCTGCCTTTACAACGTGACGCCCGCAACGGCTGCGCTTGAACAGATCGCTCTCAGGTGGCTTTTGGATGTACTGCAATTGCCGCCCGAGAGCGGCGGCGCACTTGTGACGGGCACAACGGTCGCCAATTTCACGGCGCTGGCCGCAGCGCGTCATGCCGTCCTTGCGAAAGCCGGCTGGAACGTCGAGGCCGATGGGTTGTTTGGCGCTCCGCCCATTACCGTCGTCCTCAGCGCAGAAGCGCATCCGACCGTGTTCAAGTCTCTGGGCATGCTGGGCCTGGGACGCAGCCGGGTCGTGAAAGTGCCAGTGGATACACAGGGCCGGATGCGCCCCGATGCACTGCCGCAATTGACCGGCCCTGCGATTGTTTGTGTGCAGGCGGGGAACGTTAACACGGGGGCCTTCGATCCGATCCGACAGGTCTGCGAACGCGCGCATGCGATGGGAGCATGGGTGCACGTTGACGGCGCATTTGGGCTATGGGCTCGTGTTGCGCCGTCACGCGCCTATCTGGCAGAGGGCATCGAAGAGGCCGACTCGTGGGCGACCGATATGCATAAATGGCTGAACGTGCCCTACGACAGCGGCGCAGCGTTTGTGCGCGATGCGGGCTCATTATGCGCGGCGATGGCCATCACCGCCGATTACTTGCCTACGGTGAGTGAACATCGCAATCCCGCAGATTTCACGCCAGAGCTTTCGAGACGCGCACGCGGGGTTGAAGTCTGGGCAGCGTTGCGTTCGCTCGGTCGAACGGGACTATCCGACTTGATTGAGCGCACCTGCCACTATGCCCGGCGTTTTGCTGAAGCGCTCGCGTCCGCAGGGTATCAAGTGTTGAATGAGGTCGTGCTCAATCAAGTGTTAGTTTCATTTGGTGAGCCTGAAGTAACGAACCGCATCATCGCCGAAATCCAGGCAGACGGCACGTGCTGGTGCGGCGGAACAGTCTGGCAAAGCCAGACGGCAATGCGCATCAGTGTTGCGTCTTGGGCGACGACCGACGCGGACGTTGAACGGAGCATCGAAGCGATGTTGCATATCGCCGGGAAGCAGTCACGCCGCAACCCGGTGCCGGTGCCCATTGCGCTGGTGTAGCCGAACAAAGACCGACGCGGTTTTCAAAACCGCGTCGGTCTGCCCGAGATTGGAGAAAACAAGATGAGCACTCTGCAAGCTGTGCCTAAGCTATCGTTAGAGGAGCTGAGGCTGGAGATTCAGAAGGAATACACCAGCGTGGCGTGTGACCCGAACAAGGGCTATCACTTCCACACAGGCCGCCGCCTCGCCGGTCTGCTCGGTTACGACGAGCGTTGGTACGCCCGCCTGCCGGAGGGCAACGTCGCCTCCTTCGCGGGGACCGGCAACCCATTCGCCGTCGGCCTCCTCCACCCCGGTGAGACGGTGGTGGATGTCGGCTCCGGCGCCGGCTTCGATTCGCTCATCGCCGCGCAGATGGTCGCCCCATCGGGGCGCGTTATCGGCGTGGATATGACGCAAGAGATGTTGCGCAAGGCGCGCGACGGTGCAGCGCGGATAGAGGCGGCACACGTCGAGTTCCGCGAGGGGTACATGGAGAGCCTGCCCGCGCCCGACGACTTCGCCGACGTCGTCATCAGCAACGGCGTGCTCAACCTCACCCTCGACAAGGTGGAGACATTGCGCGAATGGTTGCGCGTGCTCAAGCCGGGCGGGCGTTTGCAGGCCGGCGACATCCTGGTGCAGCGCCCGGTGCCGGTGAGTGCGCTGGACGATATCTCGCTCTGGTCGGGCTGAATTGCCGGCGGTCTGCTGGAAGCAGAACTGCTCCGCGCCGTGCGCGCGGCTGGCTTTGAAGAAGTGGCGATCGTGAAGAAATATCCTGACCTGTATCGTGATGTGCCCGACCCCTCCAGTGCGCTCAAGTACGGCACGCTAGGCGTCACCTTCCGGGCGCGCAAGCCTGGCACAAACGACCAGTGAAACATGACATGCAGCGTTGGCTCGCTGCCTGCGCCCAACATTCGCAGGCAAATGCGCCGTAGTGGAACACGAACACAGCAGTTTACGAAAGAGGCTGATCCATGAGAACAAAAAAGAGAATTGGTTATGGTCTCATTCTGGTCGTAGCCCTAGCCAGTTTTGGGTTGCCCACCCCAAGCCAGGCTGCCCCGCGTGCTATCACTGAGAGTCAAAGTCTTCCGCCAGTCCTTATCTCAGACGACACTTTCTCGTCTTTTGATTGGACGGTCACAGAAGAAGTCTTCGGCAACGGCAGTTCCACGGTTAATCAGCAGCTTTCCGGCGGCAATCCGGGCGCGTTCCGCTTCATGTCCCATCGCCTGCCCCCAGTATCCGGTAGCGGTGGGAACACAATTTTTGTGACCCACATTCACAAGTTCCGCTTCTACCATCCCCGCCTTCAAGGTGTGCTTCGCGCTATTGATTACAGAGAGTCTGGGATCGTCCTCAGTTTTCCCTTTCCCGAAGCCTTTAGCACCACCCAGCCGGTTGTGGTGCAGGACGGGCGAACCTATCGCTCGCCAAAATTCCTTCGCTTCGTGGCCCAAAATTCGAGCCATGCCTGGGAAACCAAGGCTTTGCTCCAACTGACCGCCGCCGACTTTATCCGTGTGGGTGGTTCCGAAAACGACCATCCTGATTTTTCGGCCAGCGGCGACACGATACAGTTCGGCTTTACCCGCATCAACAGCCGGAGCAGCACCCTGCCCCCCGTGCCCGGCAACCAGGATATGGTCATTGACCAGGGGGTTGATAACTGGCAGGTTACGGTCTACCGCGACAACACCAACCAGCCTCCGCAAGCGGTAGATGATGTCTTTATCGTGGACGGCCATCGCGGCCTGCCTCTTAGCGAATACTTTTACGTTTTGGCAAATGACAGCGACCCCGACCCCGATCCCTTCCATCGCCTGGAATTGACCGAGGTGACGACACCGGCCAACGGCTCGGCAAGCCTCTATAGCATTTATGCCATTTATTACCGACTCGATCAGCCCAGGTATTCCGATGCGTTCCGCTACACGGTGAGTGACGGCAACCTCACCAGCAGCGCCAGGGTTGATGTGTATGTTGATTGCGGTTGCACACTCAATTGTCTGGGGATTAGGCGGCCGGAGAACCTTTCTACCCAGGCGACCGACAATATTGACCTGCCGCTTATCTATCGGGTCCGTGACCAAATTCTCAAACCAACACCGGACGGGCGGCGCTACGTTGACATGTACTACACCAACAATCCCGAAATCCTGATCAACATCATGACGAATGAGTCGCTGCGGGCCGAGGCCGTCGCCACAGTGGAACTCTGGCAGAACAACCTGCGCAGCCTGACCGACGGTGATGGCAGCGCGGTCATCACTCAGGCGCAGGTGGATGCGCTGGAGAGTTTCCTGAGCAACTTGTCTGCGACCTCCAGCGCCGAACTACGGCAGCTCATCGCCGACGAGGTGGCGCGCCTCGGCCCACTGGACGATTACGTGGGCCTGACCATGCATGAAGCGAAACGCCAGGTGATTGGCGATCCAAAGCTGTATTTGCCTCTGATTGTTAGATAACGCTTTAGGAGGAAAAATGACGCCAGCCTTAGCGCATATATCTCGAGCTGTGCCATGATGTGCGTGACCCTCTAAGGCACTTCAGTTGGGTACGCTGGGCCTCACGTTCAGAGCGCGCAAGCCGGCGAAGTAACGATTAGGCGTACGCAATGAAGTCATACCCCCGCGATGAACACTCGTGATCTCTTGCTCCTGCTCAAATATAACCAGTGGGCCAACCTGCGCCTCGTCCGATACATGGCGCGTCTCACCATCCGGCAACTCAATGCGCCCCGCAAACTCAGCCATGGCAGTGCGCTCAAGACCCTGTTTCATATCGCCGATGCCGAATGGAGCTGGCGTCTAGCCTGCCAGAAAGGCGCTTTTCCCGGCGTGTTTTTGTACGACAAGCTGCCGCTACGCCTCCCTGCCCTGCGTGCCTTCTGGCTCGATGAGATGGAACAGATGCTGGGCTACGTGGCCGCACTGTCTGACCACCAGATCAACCGGAAGGTGCAATACCACTGGGGGCGAGCGCGCCCCCCCAAGCGAACGCTCTGGCACATCCTGGTTCACGTCGTCAATCACGGCACGCAGCACCGCAGCGAAGTCGCCCACTATCTCACGGCTTGCGGGCACTCGCCGGGCAATATGGATTTCACTATCTTTGTCTCAGAGCATTCGCAATGAAAGTCATTTGGCGTGCGCCTAACCCGCGCTTCCAGCCGCCTCTGCTGCGCTCGCGGGCGGCTCCTATCTATAAGGAGACTAAGCCATGTCTGCCACTGAGAAAATCTCCGCGTTCGATTCCGCCAAAGCCGAAGCGTTCGCGGGACAACTCCTGACGGCGCTCAACAATGGCGCCCTATGTTTGATGGCCTCCATCGGCCACCGCACCGGCCTCTTCGATGTGCTGCGCGGGCTGCCCCCCTCCACCTCGGCGGAGATCGCGCAAAAGGCCGGGCTGAACGAGCGGTATGTGCGCGAATGGTTGGGTGCAATGGCCACGGCGGGGGTGGTCGAAGTTGACCCGACCAGCACCTACTACCAGTTGCCAGCGGAACACGCCGCGTTTCTGAGTCGCGCGGCGGCGGCGGATAACATCGCCGTCTTTACCCAGTACATCGCCGTCTTCGGCGGTGTGGAGGATGAAATTGTCGAGTGCTTCAAGAAGGGCGGCGGGGTTCCCTACGAAAAGTTTCCACGCTTCCATGCCGTGGTGGCGGAAGACAGCGGGCAGGCCG
>JBQTJD010000053.1:0-3261 GCA_052387475.1 Anaerolineales bacterium
GTGTGTCATGAATTACCTCCAGATGACTATTTCTGAACTGAGCAGTTGAAGCCGAATCAACTGATGGGAAAAGCATGCAGATTGGCATGGACGGAATCGTAGCGTTGGTCTACCCACAGGGGGGTATGGGTACGGGAGAGACGAAGGGTATCGCGGCGGCTGTTGACATTAAGTTTGCGCAGCACATTGTGCACGTGGTTTTTGACTGTGCCCAGCTCAATCACCAGCAATTGCGCAATCTCCTGATTGGTCAGCCCTTGCTGCAGCAACGCCAGCACTTCGCGCTCCCGTCGAGTCAGCCGACTCAACGCTTCCGGCCACATGACCCCGGTTTCCCCTCGCTCCGCCATATAAGCCAAAAGTCTGGACGCCAACGGCGGCGATAGTAGCCCGTCGTTCTGATGCGCCGCTCGCCGGTAGGCGTCTCGCACCGTCTGCAATAATTCGGTCAGTGAGACGTTGCGCAATGCATATCCGGCTACGCCCGCTTCCACACATTGCAACATCAGCGCGGGCGTCTCAGCCAGGCCAATGACGACGATCTTGATGTGCCCGGCCAAGCGTCGCAGATCGCGAACCAATGCCAGGCTGGTCGTCTGAAACGGGCTGACATTGACCACGGCTACCTCACACTGAGATAACTGCTGGCGCGCTTCGTCCAGGCTGGCGGCCTGACCAATCACCTCGATGTCGGCTTCGGCGTTGAGAGTCGCCCCGATCATTTCACCCACTGCCCGAACTTCATCGATGATAAGTACTCGCATCCTCATTTCTCCCTCGTTGGCTACTCTGCCCTTGCCTTGCTCCGCCGAGTTTCGCCTGATCTGATATGGAACGCGGGCGCGCCAGTGAGAGAGCGCGCCCGCATTCTGTACCGTTCAGGACAGGCGGGTGGTCTTAACGCACCGTGCCGCGCCGGAACAGGTTGACGATGGCCAGCAGGATGACAGCTCCCACCAGCGAGACCAGCAACGCCGGCAGGCTAAAGTCGCCCTGATTGATGTTGCCTACGCCAAACAACGGCGTCAGCAGCAAACCAGCCAGAAACGCGCCGACGATACCGACCACGATGTCCAACAGGGTGCCCTGTCGGGCGTTGGTGCCCATCACCATGCTGGCAATCCAGCCGATGATGGCCCCCACCACGATCCAGATGATGAAATTCAACATGGTTTTTTCCTCCGTGAAAAAAGGGTTGAGTGCGGTTCCAAACGTTCTCTCACTGACGTTGACACCTTAGCGTGCTTTGAAACTCGTCGCTATCAGGCAATTTCCGATAGAGGCGTCAGACAATGACGCATGCGCCCAGATAACCCTTTATGAAAAAAATGAAAGAAGCGCGGCCATCGGGATATAGGCCGCGCTTCGCTATGGGAGGCAAGCGTCACACCGTCTCCTAATCGCCCTTTGAACCGCAGGGCGTTTGGATACGGCAATCCAAGGTGACACTAATCCCCGGAGGTTGGGTTAGGGGCCATAGACCGGCGCGTTTGTTCCATCCGGCTGGCAGCTTGCGCTTGGGCAACATCGGCGGCACGTTCCAGGCGTGGCATGGCCTCCCGGCTGCGTTGATACCAGCCGCGCACGATTTCGGCGGCCGTATCGCGCCCGCCCAGACCGAAGGCCAGACCGAGCGCCAACGCCAGGGCACCGACAAACGCCATAAACAGCGTATTGACCAACGTCGTCGCGACGCCAATCTGGTTCACCGCCACGACAATCGCGAAGCCCCAGATCAACATCCGCACGAGGGTGGACAAGAGTTCCGAATTTCCAAGTTGCGCCTGAGCGGTCGCGCCTCGTACCAGATCACCTAACGCATTCGCCACCAAACCGCCGATAACGAGGATGACGATGGCCACCACCGCGTTTGGCAACCAGAGCAGTAACTGCTGTAAGACCTGTGAAACTGCGGGCAACCCCAGCGCATCAAACGCGACGACCAGGACGATGAGGCGGACGAACCACTTCGCCACGTCGGCGAGCACGGTTGCGCCATCCCGTCGAATGCCCATCTTTTGGACAAAGCCGGTGAAGCCTGAGCGTTGCGCCAGTTCGTTGAAACGAATGACGCGCAGACCAGCGGCCAATGCGCCCGCTAACAGGCTGGAAATGAACCAGCCGATAATCAGGATGAGGAGGAAGCCAAAAATTCTGGGGATGGCTGCCAGAAAAACGGTCAGGGCAGCGGTCAGCGAGGCGATGACCGCCCCGCCCCACTCATTGAGAAAGTTTTCCATTTAAATGCTCCTAACGTAGATCGCGCGCGATAATCTCGCCTGCGAAAAACTTACCCCTTATCTTTGGAGATAAGGGGTAAATGTTTACCAATACGAAGTGTCTTTAGCGAGTGCTGGGCATCGGCTCGCCATCGAACTCGCGCATGCGGCGCCCGAGTTCGTCTTCGGCCCGCTCGCGGGTGTAGCCGTACCTCTCCTGCAACAGACCGACAAACTGCTCGCGCTGACCCTGCACCCGATCCAACTCGTCGTCAGTCAAGTCCCCCCACCATTCCTTCACCCGCCCCCGAAACTGCTTCCATTTGCCTTTGAAGACATCGTCGTTCATGGGTCGTTCTCCTTTGTTCTCGAATGGGTTTCACTGATCCTGCTGCAGTCCATTTGCCGCAGCCAGAATCTATCACTAGGCTAACCTAGCCCCGCTTTCTGCTCTATCAGCCAGCCCCGCTGGTGGATGTCAGTCTTTGGCTGAAACCTCTGTCAGTGCCCACACACTTTACAAAAGCCGCCCTCGTATTTGCCTTTGTATTTTTGCCTTCGTATCTAATCTAATGAAGGTCGGCGCACAATTACTTTCCCACCTTACGCACTTTTCAGTGTCACTCCGAGTGAAGCTGTCGTTCCCAGAACACGGAGTCCCTGAGACTGGAGCAGTTTCTAGATTGATTTACGGCCTGTCATTCCCGTCCCACGCTTTCGCGGTGGCAGGCTGCGGGAATCCAACGGCTTGGACACCCGCCCCCCATTGAGATGGAGACAAGCTTCGCGGGTGTGACGAGTTGTCGTAAATCCAAAAGGAACGCGCTCTAAAGTAGAGATTCCTCGTCACAAGAAACGAGACTCGGAACGATAGACACGCTTAGCTGCGCAAGGTGGCTGAGTGGTCAATCCACCAGCCCGTTTTGGATGGCATAGTGGATGAGGTCGGCGTTGGTGCGCAGCTTGAGCTTCTCCAATACCCGCGCCCGGTAGGTGCTGATGGTCTTGACGCTCAAGGTCAACGCTTCGCCAATCTCCTTGA
>JBQTJD010000054.1:0-5764 GCA_052387475.1 Anaerolineales bacterium
TGCGGGCCAAAGCCTGCCAACCGGGATCGGTGCGCCACAACTCCGGCGGCGGTTCGCGACTAGCCATCACCACCAGCACCGTCGAAGGAAGTTCCGGCAGGAAGCTGGCATTGAGCCAACCTTCTAGCGGCGTCAAGTTTTCACAAGTGTCAATGAGGAGGATGTGCCGCCCAGATTGCGCAGCGAGATGGGCAAGGGGCGAGTCGGTGGGCCGGAGAGTAAACCCACTTCTCAACGCGTTCAGCACGGCTTCCGGCGTCGCTTCGATATTGCGCGCATCTAAATACAGCGCTGGGATGTGGGTGTCACGGGTTTGGCGGAGGTATTCATTGAGGAGTGATGTCTTGCCCACGCCCCCCGGCCCGAAGAGATAGAGCACCTGAAACGGCCATTCGGCCGCTGTGAGGGCGGAGTGAAAGAGCGATTGTTCCGCTGCCCGGCCCACAAAAAACCGCCGCCGGGCCGCATTCAATCGGTCGGCCAGCCGCATGGTCATTTATTTTGTCCCGCTCCCTCCGAGGATGCGCGGCCATTGTAGCGCGTTTCACGACAATGTAGAACTTTATCCTCGTGATGACGGTCATTTGTCACTACTCCATCGCCGCCTCCGAAAGTATTCTCTGCGAGATTTGAACCGAGGCTGAGGGCGCGTTGGTCAGCCGGCTGGGCCAGCGATACAATGCATCGCTTTCGGCGCTCGTGTTTGTCACGGGCCTTATCGATAAGACATTCTAATCAGGAGAAGAAGCTGTGAACATCAAACGATTTTTCATTTTCGTCGTGACCGTGGGCGCTGTCCTGACGTTAGCGGCCTGCGGTTCAAGTGGCCCGGCGGCGAAGGACGTGACCATTCAGGGCAAAGACATCGCCTTCGACATCACCACATTGGAAGCCAGGCAAGGCCAGACAGTCAACGTCACCTACGTGAACGTCGGCGCGCTGGAGCACACCTTCGTGATTAAGGAATTCAACGTCAAAGAAACGGCCCAGCGGGGTGAAACAATTAAGTTCTCGTTCACGGCCAGCGAGGCGGGGACGTTCAAGTATGTGTGCGACGTGCCGGGCCACACCGAGGCCGGCATGGTCGGCACCCTCACCGTAACGCCGTAACTGTTTTTCCGCTCCCGTCGCGCCGGAACCCAAACGAGTTCCGGCGCTTTTATTTGCGGAGGGAGCGGAGGCGCGATCCGTGAGCCGTGAACCAACCATCCCTTACGCAATTCTCATCTCACACCAGTGGCTGCGGGATAAAATCCTGGCACGACGTTTGAACCGTGAGAGGACACCGCCACGATGAACTCAACTTCCCGCTTTTTCGCCGCCTGTTTCACCGTCATCCTCTGGACGGCCTTTGTGTTCACCGGCGGTTTTGCCCTCGGGCGCGTCTCGGCGACCCACAACGTGCTCAGCTTCATCCCCGGGCTGGGCGGCACCGACCCGGCCGTTGCCGGCACACCGGCGGAGTTACAGACTACCTTTCGTCCTTTCTGGCAGGCCTGGGACGCCGTGCATGAGAACTACGTCGAGCAGCCGGTGGACGACGTGCAACTGATGCGCGGCGCCATCCGTGGCATGCTCGCGGCGCTAGATGATCCATACACCGCCTATATGACGCCGGAAGAACTGACTGTCAACATGAGCCATCTGGATGGTGAGCTTGAGGGCATTGGCGCGACGGTGGAGACGGATGACAAAACCGGCTACACCCGCATCGTATCACCAATGGCCGGCTCCCCGGCGGAGGTAGCCGGCATCCTCCCAGGCGACCTCATCCTCAGCATCAACGGCGAAGACATCGCCGGGCAAGACATCACCACCGTGGTCAGCAAAGTGCGCGGGGCGGCGGGCAGCACGGTGCAACTCAGCGTGCAACGCGCGGGCCGTGATGACCCGCTTGAGTTCACCATCACCCGCGCCAAAATAAACATCGCGTCGGTGGAAGGCAAGGTGCTCGATGGGAACATCGGCTATGTGAAGATCAACAGCTTTGGGGAAAAGACCGCCAGTGAACTCAAGACGCAACTCCGGGCCGTGCTGAACGAAAATCCTGTCGGCTTGATTCTGGATTTGCGCGGCAACCCAGGCGGCTACCTCGACACGGCCATCGAAGTGGTGTCGCAATTCATCCCCAACGGCGTGGTGATGCTGGAACGCTTCGGCGACGGTGAGGAGAAAACGTACGAGGCGTTGAGCGGCGGGCTGGCGACGGATATTCCACTGGTGGTGCTGATTGATAAAGGCTCGGCCTCCGCTTCAGAAATCGTGGCCGGCGCAGTGCAGGATCGGGGTCGCGGCACGCTGGTCGGCGAAACGTCTTTCGGCAAAGGCTCGGTGCAAACGTCGAAGACGCTGGTGAGCGATGGCGGGCTGCGCATCACCATTGCCCGCTGGATGACGCCCAACGGCAACTGGATTCACAAGCAAGGCATTGCGCCGGACGTGGCTGTGGAACGCACTGAGGAAGACCGCGCCGCGCAACGCGACCCACAGCTTGAGAAAGCGATTGAGATCCTGGCAGGGAAATAAGGTCAAGTAGTCGAGCAGTCAGACAGTCACATAGTCGGCTTGGGTGCATTTCAGATTTTTGGTCGCCCGCTCCCCGTCCGCGTCCTCGCGGACGGATGTCCGGCCAGAACGCCCGCGAGGACGCGGGCTTGGAGCAAATCGGCCACTTTCCAGAAATGCACCCGTCGGCTTTGACCATTGGACTACCAGACTATTCGACTAACAGACTACAGTTCGACGAAATACGACTCCGCCGCACGGTCGAGCAACTCTTTCGAGAGGGATGGCTCTGTGCCCAGGTACGAGGCCACATCCAGAATCTGCTCGACGATGTCACGCGGGTGATTGGCCCGCAGCTTGCGATTGCGTTTGATGTACCACTCCTGCACCAAGTAGGCCAGTCCGCGATCGTCGTAGGCGACCTTCTTCGCCTCGCAGATGCGTTTGAAAATCTCGCGGAACTCATCGGCGTTGGGGTCCACAATCTCAATCTTGTGGCGGATGCGGCGCAGAAAGGCTTCGTCCACCAAATCCTTCGGCGGCAAATTCGTCGAGAACACCACCAGCACTTCAAAGGGGATTTCGATCTTGCGCCCGTTGGCCAGCGTGAGGAAATCCACCCGGTTTTCGAGCGGCACGATCCAGCGGTTGAGCAGATCGCGCGGGCGGATTTGCTGGCGGCCAAAGTCATCGACCAGGAACATACCGCCGTTGGCCTTCATCTGAAACGGCGCTTCATAGTATTTGTGCGTCTCGTCAAATTGCAGATCGAGGCCTGCCATCGTCAGTTCACCGCCCACGACGATAAACGGTCGCTTGATCTTGACCCAGCGCGGGTCGCGGCGGGCGCTGGTGCGCATCGCCTGTGAACTGCCGGGGTCGGTATCCGCTTCCTCGACCGCCTCGTGGTTGACGTTGTCGTAGACCTTGATGATCTGCCCATCGATATCGATCGCGTGCGGGACGTACATTTCCTCGTTGAGCGTCATCTTGCCGATGGCGCGCGCGATGGAGGTTTTGCCGTTACCGGGCGGGCCGTACAAAAAGAGCGACGTGCCCGAGTTCACCGCCGGCCCAATGCGGGCGAAGGTTTTCTCGCCGATGATCATATGCGCCATGGCTGTCCGCATCACGCGTTGCGTGATCGTTTTGCGCTTGGCCACTTGCTTGCGGATGGCGTGCAGGTAATCTTCAATCGGCACCGGGGCCGGGCCGGCATACTGGTTGCGGTCCATCGCCTCACGGGCGCGCTCAATCCCCTGCCCGGTGATGCCGTAGATGTAGGCGCCTTCGCCAAAACCGCCCGACGGTTTGACCTCCACCAGCTTCTCGCGTTTCAGATAATCCACCACCTGATCGACGATGCCATTGAACGGCAGCGTCATCATTTCGGACAGCCGGAAGCCCGTGAGGTTGCCGCCGTTGTAGAGGATCTTCAGCCCTAATTCGGTGAGGTAATACAGATTGAGGCCGGTATCTTCGATTTTGGTCACCGGCGATGGCACGAAAACTTCCCCCCCGAGCGGCGGCAGTGTGCCGGTGGGTTTGGACGGACGCGGCGCGAGGCGGCTGGTCATGACACACTCCTGTGACGAATTTGAAACGCGCGGCGATTATAGCACCCACCTCACCCCGGCCCTCTCCCAAAGGGAGAGGGAGTCGCCGCCAGTGCTATGCGGAGTGACGGCCTAACCTGAGTTACAATCCGCGCCATTCCTGGGAAGTGGGAGCTACTCTTGCATCTCTCCGTCGTCATCCCCTGTTATAACGAAAGCGTCACCATTGAAGAGATCGTGCGCCGCGTGCAAGCGGTCGTGCCCGAGGCCGAGATCATCATTTCCGACGATGGCTCAACTGACGGCACCCGCGACATCTTGACGACAAAAATGTCGGCTGTGCCCAACGTGCGCGTCATCCTGCGCGAGAAGAACGGCGGCAAGGGCGCGGCGCTGCACGCCGGCTTCGAAGCCGCCCGGGGTGACATCATTTTGATTCAGGATGCCGACCTCGAATACGACCCGCGCGATTATCCCGCGCTGCTGCGTCCCATCGAGGAGGGCCTGGCCGAGGTGGTATACGGCTCGCGCTTCCTCGGCGGCGCGCGGCGGGCGATGCTGTTCTGGCACATGATCGCCAATCAGATGTTAACGCTGATGACCAATATCCTGTACGACACCATCCTGTCCGACATGGAGACCGGATACAAAGTTTTCCGGGCCGAAGTGATCAAGGGCATTCCATTGCGCGCCCGCCGCTTCGACTTCGAGCCGGAGATCACAGCCAAGCTGCTCAAACGCCGCGTCCGCATCTTCGAGGTGCCCATCGTCTTCGCCCCGCGCGAATATGCGGAGGGCAAAAAGATCGGCCTGCGCGATGCGTTCGAGGCGGTGTGGACTCTGATCAAGTATCGCTTTGTGGATTGAGTCATGAGGGATTGGGGATTAGGGATTTGTTCTCACGCCGATGCGTGCCGCTCAACACCGACTGTCCATCATCCTCGGCGCGCTGCTCACCGCTACGCTCTTCCGTGCCCTGCCCCTCACCGATAATAGTTTCCATCCCGACGAGGCGCTGTACGCCTACTTTGCGCGCCTCATCGCCAGCGGGCGCAACCCGCTGCTGGCCGGCCTGGTGGTGGATAAGCCGCCGCTCCCGTTTTATCTCAATGCCCTGAGTCTGGCGTTGATCGGGCCAACGCCTTTTGCTGCACGGCTGCCCACGTTCTTTGCCAGTCTCATCAGCCTGGCGCTGTTATACCGGCTGGCGCGGCGACTCTACGGGCCGCGCGTCGCCCTCCTCGCCGCGTGGTTATTCGCGCTCTCGCCATTCGCCATCCTCTTCAGCATCACGCTGTTCCTCGATCCGCTGTTGACAGTGTTTGTCCTGTTGGGGTGGTGGATGTGTGCGGAGAAGCGCGCGCGCGCGGCGGCGCTGGCTTTTGCTTTGGCCTTCGCCGTGAAACAAACCGCGCTGTTCTTCATCCCGCTCGGGTTGGCGCTGGCGTTGACGCGCTTGCCGCAGCAGGCTCAGTGGCGTGACGCTGCACGCGAAATGTGGCGGCTCGTTCGTCCGGTCGTGATTGGATTGCTCATTGTGTTCGCGCTCACCCTGGCGTGGGATGCGGCCCGCCAGCCGCCCATCGGCGTGTGGACGCAGGGTTACGCCGACAACGCGCCCAACCGCCTCATCCGCGCGGGCGAAGTGCTGCCGCGCGCCGCTGCCTGGCTGGAGTTGCTCGGCTACGTCACCGCTTCCACGC
>JBQTJD010000055.1:0-4675 GCA_052387475.1 Anaerolineales bacterium
ACGAAATGCTAGCCGCCAACCCGGAGCAAGTTGCGACGTATCTCGGGGGCAAGGCCACGGTGGAGCAATGGTTCTTTGGACAGGTGATGAAAGCGCTTAAGGGCCAGGGCAATCCGCAGGTCATTCGAGAAATACTCTCGAAGAAGCTTGAACAACTGAAATCGTAAGCAAAGACTAAAGACTGAAGAGCAATCTTCAGTCTTTAGTCTTCAATCCTCTCAGGAGACGACCACGATGGCTAAGCCTGAATTCAATCCACTTGAAGTGGCGCAGGCGCAGTTTGATCGGGTAGCGGATCAGCTCAAACTCGACCCCGAGGTGCGCGCCATCCTGCGCTGGCCGCTGCGCGAGTTCCGCTTCCAGATTCCGGTGCGGATGGACGACGGCAGCATGCGCGTGTTCTTCGGCTTCCGCGTGCAGCACAACGATGCGCGCGGCCCGGCGAAGGGCGGTATCCGCTTCCACCCGAACGAGACGCTCGACACGGTGCGGGCCTTGGCGATGTGGATGACATGGAAGTGCGCGGCAGCGGATATTCCGCTGGGCGGGGGCAAAGGCGGTGTGGTGATTGACTCGGCCTCACTCTCAATCGGTGAGAAGGAGCGCCTGTGCCGAGGCTGGGTATCGGGCATTTGGAAGAACCTCGGCCCGCGGCTGGACGTGCCTGCGCCCGACGTGGGCACCACCCCACAGATGATGGGCTGGATGATGGATGAGTATTGCAAGCTCACCGGCCAGTACGTGCCGGGCGTCATCACCGGCAAGCCGGTGGGCAGCGGCGGCTCGCAAGGCCGCACCGAGGCCACCGGCTTTGGCGTCGTCTATCACCTGCGCGAGGCGATGGCGCATTTGAAACTCGATCCGAAGAAGTGCAAGGCGGCGGTGCAGGGCTTCGGCAACGTGGCGCAATACGCGGCTATTGGCTTCGCTGAGATTCTGGGCGGCAAGGTGGTGTGCGTGTCGTGCTATGACCGGCACGACAAAACCTCGTACACGTTCTTCCAGCCCGACGGCATCAACGCTCGTTTTCTGCAATCCATCACCGACCAATATGGCACGATTAACAAAACGAAGGCCAAAGATGCAGGTTATCTCGTCGAGCCGGGCGATGCGTGGATCGCAAAAGATGTGGATGTGCTGATCCCGTCCGCGCTCGAAGGCCAGATCACCGGCGACACGGTCGGCAAGATCAGCCCGCAGGTGAAGATTGTGGCCGAAGGCGCCAACGGCCCGACCACCCCCGAGGCGGATGAGGTCTTCAAGCAGCGCGGCATCTTCAACATCCCCGACTTCCTGTGCAACGCGGGCGGCGTGACGGTCAGCTACTTCGAGAGCGTGCAAAGCGACGCGAACTACTACTGGGAGCACGACGCGGTGTTGCGCCGCCTCGACCAGAAGATGACGGCGGCCTTCCGTGGCGTGCTGCAGATGAGCCTGGATCACGATGTGTACATGCGCGACGCGGCCTACATGGTGGCGATTGACCGCGTAGTGAAAGCGATGATGCTGCGCGGCTGGGTCTAAGACTAGGTGACTGTTACCTAAAATCGGCTGTGGTTTCAGAAACCGGTCCACCGGCGAGATCGTTGCCGCTTCACCTTTGGCGGCGTCGCCAGGCGCCGGCTCACGGCGTAGGCTGGATCCCCTTTTTCTTGTGTCACGGAAGGCGCTATGACTACAACGGCAACCAAGATCACCCAAGGCTCTCCTGTTTCAATTGTTTAGCGTTACAACCCTTTTACCATCGCCCAACGCCAATTGGACGAGGCGGCCGCATTGCTCCAGCTTGATCCGGCCATCCACGAACTTTTACGCTGGCCGCTGCGCGAACTGCATGTCACCTTGCCGGTGAAGATGGATGATGGCCCGACCAAAATCTTTCATGGCTTCCGAGTGCAGTACAACGACGCGCGCGGGCCATGCAAAGGCGGCCTCCGTTTTCATCCCGACGAAACCATTGACACCGTACGCGCGTTGGCCGCGTGGATGACGTGGAAGACCGCCGTGGTGGACATTCCACTGGGCGGGGGCAAGGGCGGCGTAATCTGCGATCCCAAAGCGATGTCGCCGGGCGAACTGGAGCGGCTTAGCCGGGCGTACATCCGGCAGGTGGGCCGCATCCTGGGACTGGAGAAGGACGTGCCCGCGCCGGACGTGTACACCACGCCGCAGATCATGGCCTGGATGGCCGACGAGTACTCCTTCCTCAAAGGCTACAACGAATTCGGGGTGATCACGGGCAAGCCGCTGGCCCTGGGCGGATCGGCGGGGCGCGGCGATGCCACCGCGCGCGGCGGGTTGTATTGTCTGCGCGAGGCGGGCAAAGTGCTGGGGATTGAGTTGTCAGGCGCGCCGACCGCCATCCAGGGCTATGGCAACGCCGGCACGTTCGCGCACAAGCTGGGCGTGGAGATGCTGGGGTTGAAAGTCGTTGCCGTCTCCGACACGAAGGGCGGCATCTACAATCCCGATGGCCTGGACTTTCAACAGGTGATGGCGCACAAAGAAAGGACCGGTTCCGTAGTCGGCCTGTCGGGGACAACACCCATCAGCAACGAGGCTCTGTTGGAGTTGGACGTCACCGTTCTCTTCCCAGCGGCGCTGGAGAGCGTGATCACCGAGGCGAATGCCGGGAGCATCAAGGCCAAATTCATCGGTGAGTTGGCTAACGGCCCCACCACGCCAGAAGCCGATGAGATTTTGAATGCCGCTGGCGTGTACGTCCTCCCCGACTTCCTGTGCAACGCGGGCGGGGTCACCGTCTCCTATTTTGAGATGGTGCAAAACGCGTACGGTTACTATTGGGATGAAGAGATGGTCCACGAGCGGTTGGATAAGAAGATGACGGCGGCCTTTCATAAGGTGCACGAGGCGGCGCAGCGGCACAAGGTGCACAACCGGCTGGGGGCGTATCTGGTGGCCGTTGACCGCGTGGCGGAGGCGGTGCACCTGCGTGGCTGGGTGTAGGCGAATCTCTCGCGAAGCACGCAAAGGTCGCCAAGAAGCCTCGCGCCAAGACGCAAAGACGCCAAAGAAACGAAAGCCGCAATCAGGCAATCTGATTGCGGCTTTTTCTCATCCCCCTTTGCGCTCTTCGCGTGCTTTGCGAGAGATAACGCTTTGCGTCTTGGCGGCTTTGCGCGAAGTTGATTGCGGTAAAATCCGCGCATGTCCGACGCGCACGGCGAACTGCCGCAAATCCTCACGCTCTATCTGCAAATCGCGCAGTACCCGATCCTCGCCAAACAGATTCGCCAGCGTATGCGCGATGAGTTGTACCGACGTGGCGTCATCACCCCAGCCCGGCTGGAGCAGGAAGCCAAAGATAAGGCTGTGATCTCGCAGCAGCGCGAGGGCCTGCTCGACCCGTATGCCGAGGAAGACTCTACCGCGTGGGAAGACCGGCTGCAACAGATTCGCGATCACCTGACTGACTTTTACTTCGCCTACAACCTGCCGCTCGAACTCTTCCACCGCATCACGGATGAGCTGCTCACGGGCCGCCGCCGCGCGGGCACCGGCGAACTCAAGCTGCCCGCTCAGTGGGACGAGGTAGCGCTGACCTTCAATCCGGAACTCGCGCCGGTGGATGTCCTCATCCGCAAGATTCATCAGTATGAGTCGCTGCCACCGGAAGAACACGCGCGCGTCCATCACCACATCGAAGAGATGCGGGTGGTGCTGATCAAGGCCCTCATCAGCGACCAATTGTCGTTCGTGGGCGTTGCCAAGCGCTGGCTGACGGCGGATGATTTTCGCTTCATCCTAGAGCGGCGCATCGGCAACGGAAAGATTGGTGGCAAATCCGCCGGGATGCTGCTGGCGTGGAAGATATTGCACAACGCCGCGCCGCAGCTCGCGGAGCAGATCGCCATCCCGCGCTCGTGGTTCATCGGCGCGGATGTGTTTTACGACTATCTCGCGCTCAACAAAGTCGAGTACATCAATCAAAAGTACAAGACCGCCGATCAAATCCGCGCCGACTTCCCGACGATACAAGCCGAGTATGAGCAGGGCCGCTTCCCCGAGAACATCGCCGACGCGCTGCGCGACATCCTGCGCGCGGTGGGCCATACCCCGCTCATCGTGCGCTCGTCCAGCTTGCTCGAAGACAACTTCGGCACATCGTTCGCCGGCAAATACGAAAGCCACTTCTGCCCGAACCAGGGCACGCTCAAAGACAATCTGCGCGACCTGACTCTCGCCATCCGCCGCATCTATGCCAGCGTCTACAGCCCGGACGCGTTGATCTATCGCCGACGCATGGGGTTGATTGACTACGACGAGCGCATGGCGATTTTGCTGCAGGAGGTGCAGGGCGAGCGCTATCGCCACTACTTCTTCCCAACGCTGGCCGGCGTCGCGCTGGGCCGCAGCCCCATCGCGTGGAGCGCGCGTCTCCGCCGCGAGGACGGCTTTGTGCGGCTGGTGCTCGGCCTGGGCACGCGCGCCGTCAACCGCGTGGCCGAAGATTATCCGCGCCTGCTGTGGCTCAGCCACCCGCAACTGCGCCCGGAGAAGACGGTCGAGGCGATGGATCACTACTCGCAGCATTGGATGGATGTCGTCAACCTGCAACGCAACAAAATGGAAACCGTGCCGGTGCGCGAGGCGCTGGGTTTGGATTATGCCGCGTTGCGCTGGGTGGCGTCGCTGAAGGATGAGGACGCGTTGC
>JBQTJD010000056.1:0-10324 GCA_052387475.1 Anaerolineales bacterium
AGCAAAGGTTGATCATGGGTGGGCGCAATCTTGCCGTCTTTCGTAGGGATCGGATCCCCGTGCGGGCAATGGGTCGGGAACCCGCAGACCACATCCATCCGGTCTTCAAAGGTATCGGTGATGGTGAGTTGCAAGCCGTGCGATTGCTCGTGCACATCCTCCCAGCCGAAGCCCATCACTTTCACCAAAAACACTTCCAGCAAACGATGACGCCGGATGGATCGCAGAGCTTCACGCTCACCTGCCGCTGTGAGCACCACGCCTTTGTAGGGTGTGTGGGTCAACATCTGCGCCTCGTCGAGGCGGCGCAACATCCGCACGACGGCTGAAGGCGAGACCTCGAGCTTCTCAGCCAGAAGCGACGTCGTCGCACCCTCGGGCGTGGATTGCAGCCGGAATATCTCCCCCAGATATTCGCGCATGATGGGGCTAATTTTCAATGTTTACCTCGGTCAACTTTGGCATCAACCCGGCCAAACTCGTAAATTTCGATGGGTGATTGATTTTGAAGATGCCGATGATGATAATTCAAATGCAAACTATTCGCAATACGGAGACTCACATGGCTTTTCGACTTACAGCGTTCCTGGCGCTAATCGCTTTTGTATCCGCCTGCGCCCCAGCCGTTGCCACACCTGTACCGCCGCAGGTCATCAAGGAAACGGTTGTGGTGCCACAGGAAGTGACGCGTGTCGTGGAACAAGAACTGATCGTCACAGCGACGGCCTTGCCCATACCAGAAGTCTCCGGCCGGCTGGTAGTCTACACCTCGCGCTCCGAGTCCCTCTTCCAACCGGTGGTTGAAGCCTTCACAGAGCAATATCCCAAGGTAGAGATCGTGGTTCTGACCGGCAGCAACGGCGAGTTAGCCGCAAAGTTATTGGAGGAGCAAAAGAACCCTCAGGCCGACGTACTGGTGAACTCCGACACGTTGACGATGGAAGACCTCGCCTCCAAAGGCTTGTTCGCGCCCAACTTCTCCGAAGTGGTGGCCGCTGTGCCGGACGCCTATCGCGCTGAGGACGGCAACTGGGTGGCCCTCACCCTGCGTCCGCGTGTGATCATGTACAACACTGATTTAGTGAAGCCGGAAGACCTGCCCCAATCTATTTTCGATTTGACCGATCCGAAGTGGAAAGGGCAGATTGGCTCGGCCAACAGCACCAATGGCGCGCTGGTGGGTCAATTGGTGGCGATGCGGGCGTTGGTGGGCGAGGCAAAGACCGAACAATGGATAAGGGATTTTGTGGCCAATGAGGTGCAATTCTTCGGCGGCCACACCGAAGTACGTCAAGCGGTGGGCGCAGGCGAGCTTAAGCTCGGCCTCGTCAATCACTATTACTACCACCTCAGCAAAGCCGAGGGCGCGCCGGTCGGCGTCATTTACCCGGATCAGAACGAGGGGCAAATGGGCCTCATCGTTAACTCGACCAATGCCGGTATCATCAATGGTGGGCCAAACCCGGCAGCGGCGCAGGCGTTTGTGGATTTCATGCTCGCACCTCGCGGCCAGCGGCTCTTTGCTCAGGCCAACTTCGAGTACCCCATCACGCCCGATGTGGCGCTAGCCGATGGTGTTCCATCGCTGAGCAACTTCCGTCAGGCCGAAATCACATTGAAGTTGCTGTGGGATGAACTTGAGCCGACGCGCGCGCTCATTCAGTCGGCGGGCCTGCCGTAGGCCCCCCCACCCTAGCCGAAGAATGTCTTCTCGCGCCTCGTCCTTAACGCTTCCAGTGGTGGCCGCCACCGTCAGCGCGTTGGCCCTCATGCCGCTGGTCTATATCATCCTGCGTGCTTCCCAGGCCGAGATGGAGGTGTGGACGCGGCTGTGGAGCAATCAGGTTCCGGCGCTCATCACCAACACCCTGGTCCTGCTGGTTTCGGTCTGTGCGTTCACCGGGGTGATGAGTGTGGCGCTGGCCTGGCTGGTGGAGCGCACTGATGTGCCGGGGCGCGGCGTGTGGCGGTGGCTTTTAGCCCTGCCCATCGCGATCCCGGCCTATGTGGGTGCGTTGTGTTACCTCATCGTTCTCCGGCGCGGCGGTGTGCTGGATCAATTAGCGATACAAGGGTTCGGTTTCGGCGTCGGTGAGTTTCCCATACCGGATATGTATTCACTGGGAAGCGCCACACTTGTTGTCGGGCTGTTCACGTATCCGTATGTCTATCTGCCGGTGGCCGCCGCGCTCCGCTCGATCAGCGGCTCACTCGATGAAGCGGCGCGTATGTGTGGGCGGAACGTGTGGGGAGCGTTCTACGAAGTGGCCTTGCCGCTATTGGCGCCCGCGCTGATGACGGGCCTGTTGCTCGTCGGCCTGTACGCGCTTTCCGACTTCGGCACGGTGGCGCTCTTGCGTTACCGTACCTTCACGGTTGCCATTTACAACCAGTTTGCCGGGCAGGTCAATCGTGATGGGGCCGCCATCTTAAGTTTTATTTTGATTGCGCTGATCGCGCCGCTGCTGCTGGCTGATGGCTGGGTGAACCGTTCACGTTGGATTGCGCCTACCGGCTGGAAACCGCGCCGCGTGCTTGCGTTGGGCGTGTGGCGCTGGCCGGCCTTTGGCTTCATTGCTCTGGTTGCGTTTCTCTCACTGGGCTTGCCGTTTCTGGTGCTGGGCGGGCTGACAGCGCAGGCCTTCCTCTTCCCCACCCGGGCAGATGAGATTTGGCGACTGGGTCAGGAAAACCTGTGGCGCTATGGCCTCAATAGTTTGTGGGTGGCGGGGGCCTCGGCGACAGTCTGTGTGGTGTTAGCCTTTGCGCCCGCCTACCTTGCCGTACGACACCGGCATCCATTAGCGCGCACATTGCTGACCTTGTGCAAGGCGGGCTATGCTCTGCCCGGCGTCATTGCCGGCCTCAGCCTGATATTGCTTTTCAATCAGTGGCTCCCAGCGTTTTATAACACGGTGGGTGTGTTGATTGCCGGCTTCGCCGCGCGCTTTCTGCCGCAGGCGGCGGCGGTGAATGAGTCCGCGGTGAAGCAAGTGTCTCCGACGCTGGAGCAGGCCGCGCGCGCGATGGGTCGCGCGCCGCTGGCAACCTTCATCGAAGTGACACTGCCGCTGGCCGCGCCCGGCCTGCTGGCGAGTTGGGCGCTGGTTTTTCTGACGGCGATGAAGGAACTGCCCACGGCGATTCTGTTGCGCCCGCCGGGATTTGATACATTGCCTGTCCGCATCTGGGCGGCGGCCAGTGAGAGCGTTTATACCCAGGCCGCTCCGCCCGCGCTCCTGCTCATCACGCTCACTGTGGTGACGTTGGGTGTGTTATTCACGCGCGGCCGCTTTGGGCTGGAAGAGGTCGCCCGATGAACCAGCCGGTGATTGAGTTGCGCGGGGTCAGCAAAGCTTTTGGCACGCAGGCTGCTGTGCGCGATTTATCGCTGACGGTGAGACGTGGCGAACTGCTGGCTTTGCTCGGCCCCAGCGGCTGCGGTAAAACCACCACGCTCCGCCTCATCGCCGGGCTGGAGGCTCCGGGCGCGGGTGAGGTGTGGCTCAATGGCCGGTGCGTGGCCGGCGGCCCCCGCTTTGTCCCGCCCAATCTACGCCATATCGGGCTGGTGTTTCAGGATTACGCGCTCTTCCCGCACCTCACAGTGGAGGGCAATGTTGCCTTTCCACTCAAGGGCTGGCAGGCCGGTCATCGCCGCGCGCAAGTGATGGAAATGTTGGCGCTGGTGGGATTGGATGGGTTGAGCGGGCGTTACCCGCACGAGCTGTCCGGTGGACAGCAACAGCGCGTGGCGCTGGCGCGCGCGCTGGCCCCTGCGCCGGAGGTGGTTTTGCTCGATGAACCGTTCAGCAATCTGGATGCCGACCGGCGAGCGTCAATGCGGGCGCAGGTGCGTGACATCCTCACGCAGGTGAACGCCACTGCCGTGTTTGTGACGCATGACCAGGAAGAAGCGCTCTTCATCGGTGATCGTGTGGCGGTGATGAACGCCGGCCAAGTTGAGCAGGTGGGCGAGCCGACGCAGTTGTTCGCCTTGCCGGCTACACGCTTTGTCGCCGAGTTTCTTGGAGGGTCATTCTTTCTACCCGCTACGATTACGCCGCGTGGGGTTGAGACCGAGATCGGTTGCGCACCGCAGGGCACCCTCTGGCCGGTGGGAACTGCGGTGGATATGCTCGCCCGCGCGGACGATCTAACGCTAACGGCGAATGCGGGTGGCACGGCCCGCGTCATCAGCAGCCTGTTTCGCGGCGATGTGTATGTCTATCAGATTCAGTTGAGTTCAGGGAAGAGGGTGCGCTGCTTTGGCCCGCACTTTCAACACTACGCGCCCGGCGCTGCGGTGACGGTGGAACTGACACCGGGTCATCCGCTGGCATGTTTCCCCCGCTCGGCGTAATCAATCTACTTTATGGCTCGACGTTCCGCATCCTCTGGGCGACTGTCGCGCTCCGTCGGGGGCAAACCGTCGTCATGGCGTGGTATATTTCCCTTCACCATTCAAGTGAATCACACCATGACCAATACCGAAACCCATGTGCCCGAAATCGTTGAGGCGGAACGCGACCGTAGTGGCGGCATTGTGGGCGGTTTGATGATCTGGGTAGCGGTGCGTTGCACCCTGCAATACGTCGTCCTGCCCTTTGTCTTGCCACTGATGGGTGTGAGCGGCTCGGTGTCACTGTGGCTTAGCGCCGCCATCAGCATCTTCGCATTGGGGCTGATGCTGTTCAACCTGCAACGGCTGTGGCGCACGAGCTGGCGCTGGCGCTATCTGGCATTGAGTGTCATCGCCGCCGGCGCCATTGTGATATTTCTCTATCTCGATATCAAAGAATTGTTGGGGGCGTAAACAGCCAAACGGTTGAGCGCGCTCAGTCTTTCACGTAGCGAGGATAGGTGTGTTTGGCGGCGTCGGCGTGCGCCAGATCAAGTTCGAGCGTGACAAAGGGCCGCTGGCGCGAGGTGACAGCGAGCACTTCACCATCCACGCCGATGATCCAACCCTGGCCGCCAAGGTCAACCTGAGACTCCTCGCTCACATGATTGGATGACAGCGAATATGCGCCGGAAACTACGGCCTGCACGCGGCCGCCGGCCAGCCATTTGTCAACGGTCGGCTTGCCCGCGGCGCGCGGCGTGACGATGAGCTGCGCGCCAGCCTGTCCGTAATCGCGTGCGTGTTGCATGAACCACAACTCAGTGCAAATCATCATGCCCAAGGCGTGGCTGTCGATTGCAAACGTTGAAAACTTGCCATCGCCGCGTTCGTACCAACTCGATTCCCAAAAGCCTTCGTCCTCGGGTAAATAATGTTTGTCGTGCACGGCGCTATAGCCGTGAGTGACTGACCAGACAAAGCCTTCGTTGAGTCGCTTTCCATTGCGGGTGACGGGCCGCGTCCCGAGAACCGTGGCTGGGGCGAGTTCGGGCAGGCGCGTCAGCCAGTGCTCGTGGGCGCTCACCGCCGTTTGCCAGGTCACCGGATCAAACTCACGCGTCACGGCGAACCACGGACAGAAGGGCATCTCCGGCAACAGCACAAGTTGGCTGCGCTCAGCATGCACATGCGCCAGCAACGCTTGCCAATCTTCAGCGAAACCGTGAGTCTCAGTGCGCAACTCGCAGACAGTGACTTTCACTCTACGCCCTCGGCCAGGATCATCTGTGAGTGAGCGTATTGATGCCGCATCGCTCGCGCCGGTGCATACTCCGGGGATTTGAGCCACGTCTTGGCGTGCTCCGCGGTCGGGAATTCGAGGATGACGAGGCGTTTGGGTGACCACTCACCCTCGAGGGTTTCGGTGTGCCCGCCGCGTACGATATAGCGGCCACCGTATTGAGCAATGGTCTGGGCGGCGAGGGTCTTGTAGCCTTCGTAGTGGTCAGGGTCGGTCACGTGGACTTCGACAAGGATGTAAGCGGGCATGGGTGCTCCTGAGGTGCAACAGAATGGGTGGGGTGATTCGCATAGCCTCAGATGCCTTTGAAGTTATAGGACAAATGAAGCCACACACCTTAATGGCTACGCGCAGATTTAGTTGATGGCTATAGTGTTGATGGGTTTCAGCCTTGGTTGTAGCGACACGTCACTGAGTGCCGATGCCGACCAAAGTATTAGCGTAATCCAGGTGAGATCGGCCAGCACAAGGTGCACTAATTGAGTCCAGAGCGGCACTCGCAGATAGACGTTGAGAAACCCCACACACCACTGAGCCAAGACCAATCCAACGGTGAGATACGCCCACCGCCGTGCAGCGCTGTTTGGCGTGAGCGATGAGATTGACAACGCCATCACGATCAACCCCACGCCCACGGTGATAGCAATAGCGGGATGCCAGAGCCGCAAATTCACCAGCAATGGCACCAGAGCTTCGTTGCGTACACGCTCTTGCTGATCGAGAAAATCACCCAACGAGATGATGGCGCCGCTCCCGCTGATGCACATGACGCCGAGCAGGCCAAGACTAATGAGCCACGGCCTCAGACCTTGACCGCTTATCCGTATCGGCGCGCCATCCGACGCCCACCACGCAGTCAATGTCAGCGCCGCAAGCAGGAAGAGCGTGTTGATCAAGTGAAGGGGTTGCATGATGAGGCGCTCCACCGAAGTATCGAGTGCTGTCCACCCCTGCCGCACCAGCAACGCGCCGATCAATCCTTCAATCAACACAAACCCGAATGAAGCCAGAGCCGCGCCACATATTCGGGGCTGTGCCGGAAGCTGACGGAACGCCCATACGACCAACACTATAACCAATACGCCGTCCAGTCCACTGCTGAGGCGGTGCGAAAACTCTATCAGCGTGGCAAGGGTGGGATTGACCGGAACGAACTGTCCGTTGCAATCGGGCCAATGCTCACCGCAGCCGGCGCCCGCGCCCGTAGAACTAACCACCGCGCCCCACAAGATCACCACGAGGTTGTAAGCCAAAAGTGACCACGCATAGCGGGCAAAACGGGACCATGTCATAAAGCCCATCGTTGGGATTATATCCACGATCATCCTGAGTCGCACAAGTTAAAACTCTTGCACACTTCACCTTATTCATTTCATATTCAATCCCTATCGGTCAGACAGCGTCGTCACGCAATACAATTGTCGGCAACGCGTCATGCCCGATTGGTCTTATCATCCCCTTTTCAAGCCGCTGCTCTTTCGGCTGCCCGCCGGGACGGCGCGCCATCTGACCCTCAACGCCATCGGCGCGCTGGCGCGTTTCCCTGGCGGATCAACTATTATTGAGTTGTTCGGCCACATGACTCCACCGTCCGGCCTCGCGCGCACCATCGCGGGCTTGCGGTTCGCGAGTCCCGTCGGACTCGGCGTGGGTATTGATCCAGGCGCCGTCGCGTTGCCCGCCCTCGCGCGTTTCGGCTTCGGGTTTGTGGAAGTCGGCCCGGTGACGCTCAAGCCCGTGCACGCCGATGCGCCCATCGCGCGCGTCGAGTCGCAGCAATCCATTCGCTATCCCCTCGCACCGGTCAACGCGGGCGCCGATGCGCTTCATCGCAGGCTAACTGGCACACTCACCCGTACACCGCTGCCTGTGCCGTGCTTCATCCGCGTTGCGCCCCACCCTTCCGCCTCACCGACCGAGTCCGTTGCCGAAGTCCGGCAACTCATCGAATATTTTGCACAGCTCGCCGCCGGTGTTGTGCTCGACGCCACGCACGCGCTGCTCGTCGCGGGTTGGTCGGATGAGCAGTGGCACACATGGGTGCGGGCCAGTCTTGAACTTCATCGGCCTGTGCTGATTTGCCTCCCGACTGAACTTGCGCCGATGCGACGAGACGCATTGATTGAACGCGCATTGGCCTGTGGCGCGGCGGGCGTGTTGGTGGAGGGTGGTGCGTGCGTGGAGAACGGCGAGCGATTGAGAGGCGCGCCAACACATGAGGCCAGCGTGGAAGCAGTCCGTGCGATACGCGCGTGTCGCGGCAGTGATCCTGTAATCGCCATTTCGGGCGGCGTGCATCAACCCGCCGATGCCCTGACTCTGCTTAATGCCGGAGCCGATTTGATCCTCGTGGATACCGGGTTGGTCTACGGCGGTCCCGGTCTACCCAAACGCATCAACGAGGCTTTGGCTTTTCGTCATCAGCCGCGCGCCGAGACATCACAATCGTGGTGGCCATTGCCTGCCTGGGCGTGGCTGTTATTCCTCGGCCTGAGCATGCTTATCGGCGGGGGGCTGGCGTGGTGGATTGCGGCCACGCGCGTGGTGCTGCCTTACGACGAAGCCTTCGTCGGTCTGACGCGCGAGCAACTGGCGGCCATCAATCCACGCCTGCTGCCGTTCATGAGCCACGACCGCATCACGCTGGCGGGCACGATACTGGCCATCGGCGTGCTGTACACGGCGCTGGCGTGGTACGCGGTGCGCCGCCGCGAGCATTGGGCGCAACGCGCCATCACCGTCTCGGCGGCGTTTGGCTTCGCCAGTTTCTTTTTATTCCTCGGCTTCGGCTACTTCGATCCGTTGCACGCGACGGTCAGCGTCATCCTGTTTGTGTTTTTCGTGCTCGGGCTGCGTTGGCGCGCGGATCAACCACCGCGCGTGCCGGTTCCCGATCTGCACAACGATGCGAGGTGGCGCGCAGCGCTGTGGGGACAATTCTTGTTCGTCGTCATCGCCCTCGGTCTTATCGGCGCGGGGGTTACGATCATGGGCATCGGCGTCACCGATGTTTTCGTCCCCGAAGATTTGCGATACCTGGCCCTCACCCGCCCGATGCTGGCCGCGGTGAACGAGCGCGTCATCCCGCTGATTGCCCACGACCGGGCCGGCTTCGGCGGCGCACTGGTTTCGGATGGATTGGCGTTGTTAATGGTGACGTTGTGGGGTTATCGGCGCGGCGCACGCTGGCTGTGGTGGACGTATGTGCTCAGCGGGCTACCGGGCTTTGTGGCCGCACTCGGTGTGCACGTGGTGACGGGCTATCTTGACCTGTGGCACCTCACTCCGGGGATCCTGGCGCTCGGATTGTATGTGCCGGCCCTGATTTTGACCTATCCCTATCTCGCCACCTCATCACAAAGCGGGCTTAGTTCGTCGTGATTCTCCGGAAACTCCCGGGATTGCCATGCAACAACCCATCATCGCGGTAGTATAATGAATCACAGAACGCAATTGAGTTGGGAGGTCCGCCATGCGCGTCAAGCCGAATCAAACTGTACTACGCGGGCGCGTACAAGCCATTCACCCCGAAGAGGACGGATGGGGCGCCAATGTCGATTTACTCGTCGTGGAAAACGAAACCCCGTCGGATGAGGCAGATTTTCTACGCCCTGCCCCCGGTTCTGTCATTCAGGCCTTTGTGGCTGAGCCAAAGAAGCTGAAAGTCGGCGGCCTGTTTCGAGTGCACGCCAGCCTGCTAGCCGGGCCGTTCGGCGGCCGAACCGTGGTGGAGTCATTCCGGCGGATTCGCGAGTCTGCTAATCACAATCACAAAGGCCTGTAGCCTACTCACCGACTCGGCCCGGACACATTCGGACTGTCACCCTGAGCGCGTACGCGTAGACCTGTATTGTCGGATAGGTGGCGCGCGAAGGGTCCCGCTACATCATAGACAGACCCTTCGCGGGCGAAATTGGTTCGCCGCTCAGGGTGACATCTATTCTTATTGCTACTACACCTTCACCCGCAGTCTGATCACCCCGCCCGTCTCCGAAATTTGTGACAGCGCCACGCCCGTCGGTGTGCCATCATTGGCGAGCGAAGCTGGCGTCGTCCGATCATTCCACGCAATGACCGCCTGCGCGCCCGGAAACAAATCGCCCGCGTCGCCATCATTGCGGTTGTATTCGAGGTCACGCTTGCCGTCGGCCTGCACTAGACCTACCATGTAACACAGCGGATTGGTATTTGCCGCTTGCGTCTCATCAATATGCCAGACCGCGAGACCCGATCCGGGCAAGGCGATGTCGCGTCCCGCTCGTTGACGGTTCTCAATCAAGAAATACTCCGGCCCCTTTTTCCCTTTACACCACAGACGGTAGCAGTCGCGCTTGTCCTGCGCCAACGGCTGTAGCGTTTTGATCCCCGCGCGGCGAACGGTTTTGAGGCTGACCCAGCCGAGCCGCTCGAGGCACCAGGCCGAGAGCCGCACCGGTTGATCGCCATTCCCTCCCCACGACCCACCGGCCATCAAACACCAATCCCCCACGCCGCGAGAGCGATACGTGCTGTCGTACAGATCGGGCAGGCCCAGCACATGCCCGAACTCGTGCGCAAAACCACCCAACCGCCCGTCCTCCGGCTCGGTCGAGTAAGCGGAGACCTTGACCCCGTGATCGACGAAAGGCGTGGGCAACACCCAGTTGTGCGACCAGATTTTGTGAGGCCGCCGGCTGGGG
>JBQTJD010000057.1:0-10191 GCA_052387475.1 Anaerolineales bacterium
GGTCACCACGCCCGCGCCGCGCGCCGGGCGTTTCTTGCGGCCCGCCACGTCGAACTTGATCACCTTGGCGGCGTCCTTGCTCGTCACCACAATCACACGGTCATCGGCTGTGCCGATGCGCATGCCGGCGAGTTTCTGTTTGCCGGCGAGGTCGGCGACGGTGACGCCCACGCCATAGCGGCCTTGCGTCGGGAACTCTTTCAATTCGGTGCGCTTGCCCATGCCCTCATCGGTGAGCAGCAGCACGTCGGTCTTCGGTTGCACGACATCCATGCCAATGACCCGGTCGCCAACCTCACCCGGTTTGATGCCGTTGACACCGGCTGCGACGAGGCCCATCGCCCGCACGTCCTCTTCGCGGAAGCGAATGCCGCGGCCACCGCTTGTGATGAGCAGCAGTTCATCCGCGCCCGTTGTCAGCCGCGCGCTCACTAGCGCGTCATCCTCGGCGATGTTCATCACGTTGAAGACCTGGGATGAGACGCCAGGCAAATCGGCCACCGACGTTTTCTTCACCATGCCGTTGGCCGACGCCATCACCAAATTGCATCCAGGCCCACCCCCGTTGCCCTCGGTTCCTTCACTTCCCAATTTGGCGGCCTCGGCCACCTTGACCATGTCTCCGCTGACCGCCACGGCGGCCACGATGCGAGCGTTGGCATCCAGCGCCGAGATGCTCGACCACGGGTTACCGTCCGCAGGGTTCTCGCGCTCAGGGATGGAGAAGACGGGCAGCGAGGCCGCGCGGCCTTTGAGCGTGATGAGGTAAAGGATGTCACGCGTGTTCGCGCTGAGGACGGCGAGCGGTGGCGCATCGAATGATCTGGGCGGCTTGGCGTCGTGCGTGCGCGAGATTTGGCCGGATTGCAGCACCGTCACCCACACCTGCTGATCGGGCATGAGGTCGGCGGTCGTCAGCGCCTTGGTCTCATCGGCGACCTCGCCCTTCTTCACGATGCGGGTACGGCGCGGGTCGGCGTACCTCTGTTTCAGCCCGCGCAATTCCTCCGCAATCACCTCGCGCATCATCTTGGGCGAGGCCAGCAGCTTTTCCAAAAACTTGATCAGGGCCAGCTTCTCTTTATGCTCGTCTTCAATCTTCTCACGCTCCAGTCGCGCCAGCCGTTTGAGCGGCATATCGAGGATGGCGTTGGCCTGCAACTCGCTTAGTTTGAAACGCTTGATGAGTTTGCCGCGCGCTTCATCCGTATCACGCGAGGCCCGGATAATGCGGACGACTTCGTCGAGATGTTTGAGGGCGATGAGCAATCCTTCGAGGATGTGCGCGCGCTCCTTCGCGCGGGCCAGATCATACTCGCTGCGGCGCTTCACCACCTCGAGGCGATGATCCACAAACACGCGTAGCGTTTGCTTGAGCGGAAGCGTGCGCGGCTCACCGTTGACGAGGGCGAGGTTGATGATGCTGAACGTGCCTTGCAGCGGCGTGCGCTTGTACAGGTCTTTGATGATGGCATTCGGCTCGGCGGTCTTGGCCAGTTCGATGACCACACGCATGCCCTGCCGGTCGCTCTCGTCGCGCAGGTCGGCGATGCCCTCGATAGTGCCATCGCGCACCAAATCGGCGATGCGCTCAATCAGCGCCGACTTGTTCGTTTGATACGGCAATTCAGAGATGATGAGGCGCGAGCGACCCCGGCCCATGTCCTCCACATGCATCTTGGCTTGCACGGTGATGCGCCCGCGCCCGGTGCCATACGCTGCTCGCAGCCCCTCGCCGTCGTCAATGATCAAGCCGCCCGTCGGGAAGTCCGGCCCCTTCACGTGGCGCATCAGGTCGGGCGTGCTCACATCGTCGAGCTTCTGCCAGCGGTCAAGCATGTAAATCAGCGCGTCAATCACCTCGCCCAAATTGTGCGGTGGGATCGAGGTGGCCATGCCGACAGCGATGCCGCTGGCGCCGTTGATGAGCAGGTTGGGCACGGTGGCCGGCAGCACCGACGGCTCAGTGAGCGTATCGTCGAAGTTGCCGGTAAAGTCCACCGTATTCTTCTCGATGTCGGCCATCAACTCCATCGCCATGCGCGCCAACCGTGCTTCGGTGTAGCGCATCGCGGCGGGTGCGTCGCCATCCACCGAGCCGAAGTTGCCCTGCCCATCCACCAGCAAATAGCGCATCGAAAAATCCTGCGCCATGCGCGCCATCGCTTCGTACACCGAAGCGTCGCCGTGTGGGTGATACTTGCCCAACACCTCGCCGACGATACGGGCTGATTTCTTGTAGGCCGAGTCGGGGCGCAGGCCCATGTCGTGCATGGCGAACAGGATACGGCGCTGCACCGGCTTGAGGCCGTCGCGGGCGTCCGGCAGCGCGCGGGCCACGATCACCGACATTGCGTACGACAGGTACGCGGTCTGCATTTCATTATCAATATTGATCCGGCGAATCAAACCGATTTCCATTCATCACCTCAGAAAACAGCGACCGCAGTCTGCGCGGACAACGCTGGAGTTGTGTGGAGGGTCAGCAAAGCGGCGGCAATCATATGAGTTTTGAGAGGGCGTGTCAAATTGAATCGGGCATAAAGGCCGTCTAAAACCGCTGAACAAAACCCAACCATCACCATCCCTACCGGCAGACCGCCGAAAGTAGAATCCCTGTTTGACTCGACCGGTTCTGTGATAAACCCGGGTCGTGTGACTGCTCAATGGCGGCTGTACTCCCCCCACTTCCTCCGCACATGCTCGGCCATCCGTTTGGCATCGATCAGGCCGGCAAACCGATTCGCGACGTTTCTGGCCTGGGCTTGCGCTCACTGCTGCGCTATGTGCGCGAGTGTGCGGCCCAACGCGCAGCAGAGACGTTGCCCGTTGACCTGCCACAACCCGAACGCGAGGCCCAGGTGGCCCAGGCGCAGGCTGAGGCCATGACGCAACTGGTGCAACGACTCAATGCTGCGCTGCCCAACCCGGCGTATCATGTCACCCTGGCCGACCTCGAACGACCGAATAATTTTTACTCGTTCGAATTCGTTCTTTATCTATTGGCTGCCTGCGAGGTCATCACAGGCACACCCGACTTTTTCTTTGTCGCCGGCACGCAGTTGCATTACCCGGAAGGCCGCCTGTTGCGGGGTGTGGTCTCCATCGGCCAATTTTTTCGTGTGCTGGTGAAAGCCGGCCGCTGGGTCTCGCATCGCCCGACCGGGCTGGAAATCGTCGCCGCTGATGCCTCTTCCGCCACCTTGCGCTGGCGCGCTGCTTCACAGTTAGTAGGTGTGCCACCGCACTTGCACGCCCACTTCCAGCATGTGTTTTGCCGGGCGCTGCAGGGCCACCTGGCCAGCGTACCCGAGTTCTATTACAGCCAGCCACGCGCTCAAATTATTGAAACGCATTGTCAGACGGAAGGTCATCCTGATTGCGAATGGCAGTTGGTCTGGCACAACCCCGGGCCGTCGCTTTGGTTCACTATCCTGGGTGGGATGTGGTCAGCGTTGCTGTTACTGCCCGGTTACGACCTTGGCACTTACAGGCTTTGGCCGGATCGACTGTTTATTGCGCTGCCTACCCTGGTGGGTCTGGCCATTGACCTGTTCCGATTGTGGCTGCACCAACGCGGCGAGGAACGGCAGGAGTTGCGCCAACACCAAGAGACGGCCAGCACCCAGTTTGCTGAGTTGCAAACGGCCCAATCCGATTTGCAACTCAGGAATCTCTCGCTGCAACAACGCGTCTCAGAACTCACTGCCCTGAATGCCCTCAGCCAAGCAGTGAGCGCTTCACTTAATACAGAGGAATTGCTAGATCGTATCTTGGAAACCATCACCGAGAACTTTGGTTTTGAACGTGCTAGCGTGCTGCTGGTGGATGAGCAGCGGCAGATGTTGACGCACGAACGCGCCTTCAATACGGCGCCCGATGACCCAGTGCTCATTCCCGCTCTGGAACTGGCACTGACTGCCTCAGAGGTGGTCGCCGAGGTGGCGCGCACCCAGACGCCGCGCTTGATCCGCGCCATTGAGGCTGACAAACCGGATTTGCTGCTGGTGCCGTTGCTGGCGCGCGGTCAGGCGGTGGGCGTGTTGCTGGCGGATAACGGTATTTCGGGTCGCGCCAGCGCAGAGCTTTCGCCGAGTCTGTGGATGACCATCGGGAGTCAATTAGGCATTGCGGTTGAAAACGCCCGGCTTTATCGCATGTTGGAGTCAAACGTCACGCACCGCACCGCCGCGCTGACGCGTAGCAACTTAACGCTACAACGGCGCGCCCAGGAGCTGGCGCTGTTGGATCGGTTGCGCACGGCCTTGATTCAAGACTTGAGTCTGAGCACTTTCTTTCGCACCGTGGTCGAAGCCGTCGGCGAGACGTTCGGTTATTCGTTGGTGAGTTTATATCTACGGCAAGACGAATTTGTGATGCAACATCAGGTCGGGTATGCCCAGCCCATGCTCCGCATCCCACTGGATCGGGGCATCATCGGCCTGGTAGGCCACACCGGTCAGCCGATACTCGTGAATGATCCACATCAGTATCCGGATTTCATTGATGCACTGGGCGGCGTCGGCTCCGAGGTGTGTGTCCCGCTCAAGGACGACGAGCGTGTGGTCGGCATTTTGAATATTGAAACCCCCCTCGGCAACCCGGTGTTGACGGAGGACGATCTTCGTTTGATGCTCGCGTTAGCCGAGAATATTTCGCTCGCCCTGCGCAACGCGCGGCTGTATGACAACCTGCAGAAAGAACTGGTTGAACGCCAGCGAGCCGAGGCCGAATCGCAACAGCGTGTGCGCGAACTCGAGGCCCTGCGCGATATGACCGCCGAGCTGACTGCCAAGCTCGACCTGAATCAACTGCTGCAATCAATGCTGAGCCGGGCCATGCAACTGGTAAACGCCGATATTGGTGAATTAGCCCTTTATCACGCCAACACGCAAGACCTGGAAGTGGTGTTGAGCCATGCGGGTCAGCGCTACGTGGGGGCGCGCCATCCGTTGGGCGAGGGCGCGATGGGCCATGCAGCTCAGACTAGGCAAATGCTCATCATCGATGACTATAGCCAATGGCCGGGTCGTGCTCCCCAATATTCGGACATCGAATCGCATACCACGCTCGTGATGCCCCTGTTGGCAGGCAATGAGTTACAAGGTGTCCTGAGTATCGGTGACCATCAACTCCAGCGACGGTTTAGCCCGGAGGATGTTCGCCTCATCACCTTGTTCAGCCAGCAGGCCGCCATCGCTATCGCCAATGCTCGCCTCCACGCGCAAGCGGTGACGGCTGCTGAACGGCGGGCGACGCTCTATCGCGCCAGCCAGGAAATCAACGCCTCCACCGATCGTCAGCAAATTTGCAAGGCCATCCATCGCGCCCTCGCCCAGGTCATGCCGGCCGGAGCCATCGTCATTGCGCAGGTCGCCGAGCAAGGGCGTTCGATTCGATATGACTACTTGTATGACGCGGGGCAGCAATGGCCTTCCGAAAGTGTGCCTTTCGAGTCGCCAAGCCTGGCACGCTACGTCATCACCACCGGCCTTAGCCTACACGTCGATGACATCAATGACGCGACCGTCGATGCTCTCACCGGAGCACAAAATTTTGGCGAGGCTTCCGAAGCGCCGTGCGCGGCGCTCGCTGTGCCGATGCGGTTGGGGGAGTCCACAGCCGGCATGCTGTCGGTACAGAGTTATGCCCCAGCCCGTTACTCCCTGGAAGATAAAGAACTGCTCGAAATGCTGGCGGCGTATGCGGCCACGGCCTTCGAGAACGCCGCTTTGTATGAGCAAGCGGTGCGGACAGCCGAGCGGCGCGCCACGCTCTATCAAGCCAGCCAGGAGATCACGGCCAGTATCAACCTGGCCGATATCTGCGCTGCGATCCACTGGGCGGTGGCGCAGGTAATGCCCGCCGAAATAGTGGTCATCGCACGGGTCATGCTGCCTGAGCCGATCATTCGGTATGACTATCTGTTCAAACGCAATCAACTCTGGCCGATTGAGACCATCCCGCTGTCGGCGCCAAGCCTGGCCCGGCACATCATCACGACAGCCCAAAGCCTCAACATTCCCAATATCAACGACCCACAGGTGGAAGCACAGACCGGCGCGCGGGATTTTGCCTGGCGAGATGGCAGCCCATGCCCGGCCCTGGCCGTGCCATTGCGTGCGGGCAGCGCTGCCATTGGCATGCTTTCGGTGCAGACCCATACAGAGATTGGGTATACCGCCGAAGACCTGGAGCTGTTGGAAATGCTGGCCGCTTATGCAGCGGCCGCTATCGAGAACGCGCGGCTGTTTGAAGAAGCGCAGCGCACCGCCGATGAAGCCGAAACACTGAGAGAAGCCGGCGCCATCGTCGCAGCCACCCTCAGCCAAACTGAGGCCGTTAATCGGATCTTGGGCCAGTTGGCGCGGGTGGTGCCGCACGATAGTGCGTCGGTGCAATTGTTGAGTAATGGCTATCTTGAGGTCGTGGGTGGGCATGGCTGGTCAGACCCATCCGAGGTCATCGGCGTACGCTTCCCAGTGCCCAGCCACAATCCTAATACCGTTGTGCTGGAAACACGCCAACCCTACATTCTATCGGACGCGTCCGTCACCTACCCGCACTTTAAAGATGTCAGCTTCCATGCCCAATACATCCGGTCGTGGCTGGGGGTACCGCTCATTGTGCGTGAGCGGCTCATCGGCATGCTGGCGGTGGATAGTTTTAAGCCTGACTTCTTCACACCGCACCATGCGGGGTTGGTGTCGGCGTTTGCCGCGCAAGTCGCAGTGGCCATCGAGAATGCGCGGCTTTACGAGCAAACGGCCCGCGCTGCCGAGCGCCGGGAGGCCCTTTATCGCGCCAGCCGGGCAATCAGTGGCAGCGTGGATCGGGAACAGATTTCTTTGGCCGTACATCAGGCTGTGGCGCAGGTGATGCCGGCGGAGTTCATCATCATTGCGGCGCCGGTGGAAGACGCCGACGAAATTGAGTTGGTCTATGCCACTCATCCCGGTGGTCGGGTTCCATCGCGCCGGTTGCCTGCGCGTACAGGTATTGCCGGGCGCGTCATCAGCCAGGGCGAAATCATCCGGTTTGACCAATACGACCCCATCCAGTCAGAGACGCTTCCGTCAATGCGGTTGAGCGATGATCCCGCCATAGTCCCGCAATCGATCATCGCCGTACCGATGCGCTTGGGTGACATCATCGTGGGGTCATTAAGTGTCCAGAGTTTGAGGGCCAATGCTTACACAGCCGATGATGTCGAGTTGCTGCACTTGCTCGCCGCTCATGTGGCGACGGCCCTGCAGAACGCCCGACTGTTTCAATCGGCGCAGCGCACTGCCGACGAAGCGGAGACGCTACGACAAGCCGGCGCCGTCGTCACCGCCACGCTCAGCCAGAGCGAGGCCGTTGATCGGATTTTGGCGCAACTGGCGCGCGTCGTGCCGCACGACAGCGCTTCGGTGCAATTGCTGGGCGAGGGGTATCTTGAGATCGTCGGCGGCTCCGGCTGGGCGGACCCGGACACGGTATTGGGCGCTCGCTTCCCAGTGCCGGGCGACAACCCGAACACCGTTGTCATCCAGACCCGCCAGCCGCTCATCCTGGACGATGCGCCAGCCATGTATGTAGCCTTCCAGCTGGCCGGTCATGCGTATCACATCCGAGCCTGGCTGGGCGTGCCGCTTATTGTCCGCGACCGGCTGATTGGCATGTTGGCGATTGATAGCCGGCAACCGGATTTTTTCACCCCGCACCATGCCAAGCTGGCGACCGCTTTCGCGGCGCAGGTAGCAGCCGCCATTGAGAATGCCCGCCTGTACCAGACCACACGCCGGGCCGCTGAGCGCCGCGAGGCGCTCTATCGCGCCAGCCAGGAAATCAGCGCAAGTGTGGATGAAGAAAACATCTGCGCCGCCATCCATCGCGCCATCGTGCAGGCGATGCCGGCGGACGCGCTGATCATTGGCCGGTTGCTGCCTGTGAGCAATGAGCTTGAGCTTGTGTACATCATCGACCGCAATGCTCGCGTCCCGAAACAGCGCAAATCCGTTTCCGTCGGTCTGCTGGGTCATGTGGTCACCCAGGATGAAACGCTGTTCTATGGCGACTATACACGCGCCATCGGCGATGCGCTGGGCGCGCAACCCCGGTATGCGCCCGATGAGTCGATGATCCGTTCGCTCATGGCGCTGCCACTCAAGGTCGGTTCGCGTATCACCGGTGTGCTTTCAGTGCAAACGTATCAACTGCAGGCGTATGCGACCGAAGACATCGAGCTGCTGAAATTGTTGGCCACTCAGGCCGCGATTGCACTCGAAAACGCCAGCCTGTTCGCCGAGGCTCAGACAGCGCGACAAACAGCCGAGGAGGCCAACGAGGCCAAGAGCCTCTTCCTCGCCAACATGAGCCACGAAATCCGCACGCCGCTCAACGGCATCGTGGGGATGACGGACGTCCTAGTCAATACGCCGCTGTCCGTTCAGCAACGCGGCTTTGTGGAAACGGTGCGCGCCAGTGGTGAGACGTTGCTCTCGCTCATCAACGATTTGCTTGATTTTTCGAAAATCGAAGCCGGCCGGCTGGAGCTGGAGCAACAGCCCTTTGACTTGCGCCGCTGCGTGGAAGCGGCGCTCGATGTGGTGGCCTTGAAAGCCGCGGACAAGGGTTTGGAATTGGCCGCCCTGATTGAGCCGGGGATGCCGTCGGCGATCCGGGGCGACGAAGCCCGTTTGCGGCAGGTGCTCGTGAATCTGCTCGGCAACGCCATCAAATTCACTGAGCGCGGCGAGGTGGTGTTGGAGGTGAAAGCCGAGGGGTATGGCTTCTGGCTCGACAACACCGACCGCCGATTTGGTCTGCATTTCTTCGTGCGTGACACTGGCATCGGCATCCCGCGCGAGCGTCAGGAACGGCTTTTCAAATCGTTCAGCCAGCTCGATGCCTCGATCACGCGCAAGTATGGCGGCACTGGTCTGGGGCTGGCGATCTCACGCTCCATAGTCGAACTCATGGGGGGCCGTATCTGGGTGGAAAGCAGCGGTGTGCCGGGAGCGGGCTCCACCTTCCACTTCACGCTCTCCACTTGTGAAGCTGAGCTTGCGCCACACGGCCTCGACTCGGCTGACATGCTTGCGGGCCGCACGGCCCTCATTGCAGTCGCACATCCCACGACCCAAACGGTGCTCAAGTTGTCGCTGCAAAGCTGGGGAATGACGTGCGTGGCTGTGCCAGTGCCCGAAGTAGCATTGGATTTCTTCGCCGGTGACCGCTCAGTGGACGCGTCAATTGACGTAGCCATTGTGGAAGCGGGGCTGGGCCTGACCGAGCCCCTTCGAGGCCGGCAACCGGATCTGCCGATTGTGCGCCTAGTGTCGTTGAACACCGCTCTGCCCGCCTCTGAGGCGCATCTCGCCACGGTCATGTTGCACAAGCCCGTCAAGGGCGAGGCACTGCATGAGGCGGTGCTGGCGGCGCTGGGCGGGCGCGACAGCCTGCCGTTGCCCGTGAGCACGATGCTCAAGCCGGAGACCGGCCCGCTGCGCCGCGCGCGCATCCTGGTCGTCGATGACAACGAGGTCAATCAAGAGCTGGCGCGGGTGATGTTGGAAAAACTTGGCCATCAGGGCAATGTCGTTAACAACGGGTTCGAGGCGTTGCAGGCACTGCAGCAACACGCGTACGAGCTTGTGCTGATGGACTCGCAAATGCCGGTGATGGATGGGCTGGAGGCTGCGCGCCGCATCCGCGCCGAGTTCCCCGCAGACCGTCAGCCGCGCATCGTCGCGCTGACGGCTAACGTCATGGCTGGCTTCCGTGAGGCCTGTCTGGCCGCTGGCATGGATGACTATCTCAGTAAGCCCATCCAACTCAAGGACTTGCGGGCCATGCTAAAGCGATGGCTGGGCGAGGCAACCGCCGGCAGCAACGGGCACAGCCCGGAAACAACAGCCCCTCCACCCGAAGAAGCTTTGCACCACTTTCAACACATCCGGCGTGAGTTGGGTGAGGGCGGGTCGCGCGTGATCTTGGAAAAATACCTGACGCAAATCCCCGAGACGCTCGAGCAACTAGAAGCTGCGGTGCTGGAGTTGGATGCCGCCCAGATTGGACAGATCGCTCACAAACTGAAAGGTAGCAGCGGCAGTCTGGGCTTCAACCGCGTCAGCGCGCTGGCGGCGTCATTGGAAGCCAGCGCCCATAGTGGTGAGCTTACCAATGCCAAAGCGATCCTCACACAGC
>JBQTJD010000058.1:0-2541 GCA_052387475.1 Anaerolineales bacterium
CTGCGCCGCTGGGACTCGGTGACGCGCGGTGAGCGGTCACACATCTTCCCCTTTCAAGAGAATTGCGACGCCAATTTCAACTCGGCGCTCGCCCACGAATTAGCCGTGCTGCGCCCGTTGGCCGAGCCGCTGCTGCTGCAAGTGCGCCCGGAGACACCCGAGTATTTGGAGGCAAAACGTCTGCTTGCCTTTCTACGCTGGTTCCGCCCCGCGCCGATGGATGCGATTCCAGACAACAGTCTTTTACGGGAATTTATCGGCGGCTCGATTTTGGAGGGCTTCCGGCTATGGCCCGCTTAGGCCGGGTGGCCCACGCCATGCACTCATGTGAATCTTATCGACGCGTAGGGATTTCGGTGGTTGACTCTCAGCTCGACTCGGTTCTATACTGGCGTCAAGTTGTTCAAGCGGAGGTTAAACGGCCTATGCGCCGAGAGGCAGTTCCGCAACTGAAAAGAGGTTCACAATCGTAAGCACGCACGCGTTTCCGCGCCCGCGTGCTTTTTTGTTCCCTGTTCCGTGAACGAAAGGAGCTCTAACATGGATTATGGAATGATCGGCAAAATCGAAAAGGCCAAACGGTACGCGCAGGAACGTGAACGCTTCCGCTTTGACCAATTTGAAGTGACCTTTCATGGCGACAACAATGACCACCGCGTCTCCTGTGAACACGGGGTCTTCCATTGCGATTGCGAATACTTTATGCTGCGCGGGCGCTGCAGCCACACCATGGCGCTGGAGCAGTTGTTGGATGAGATGATCCCGCAACCGGAGACGGTGACCGCCTAGGATTTGACAATCGAATAACACGGATGCGGGCGAAGGCATGACCTTCGCCCGCATTGCATTTAAGCCGCTGGTATAATCTCGCGACGGTCGGCGGGCGAACCCCGCCGTTTGTGTGTATAAAGCTCTAACCTGACGCAATTGTCACTCTCGCGAAAGTGGGAGTCCAGGATCACTGTCATGGATATCCGTTTTTGCGGGTATGACCGTGTCGCAAAGGTGGTTTGAGCAGAGTCCGTTCGTAAAGCTGTCGGAGATTGAATGAAGCGTTGGCAATTCTGGGTTGGGGTCATCATCAGCGTGGTCTTTCTGTGGTTGGCGCTGAACGGGCTTCATTTGGGTGATGTATGGGAAGCGCTCAAGACTGCGAATCTATGGTGGCTCATCCCCGGAGTCGCGGTTTATTTTGTCGCCGTGTGGGCGCGCGCCTGGCGCTGGCACTATCTGCTCAAGCCGATCAAGAACATCGCGACGAATGCGATGTTCCCCGTAGTCACCATCGGCTACATGGGCAACAACATCTACCCGGCGCGCGCCGGCGAGGTGCTACGGGCCTTCATCCTGCGGCGGAAGGAAGGTGTGCCGGTCAGCGCCAGCCTGGCCACCATCGTCGTCGAGCGCATCTTCGACGGCGTGGTGATGTTGATGTTTGTGATTTTCAATCTGAACGGTTTGGCTGCCCTGACGAATGACAGCGGCTTCGTCGGCAGCATCCGCTCAGTGGCGCTGCTCGGCACGCTGGCGTTTGCGGCGGCGCTGGTCGTCTTTCTTCTGGCGGCGATGTTCCCGCACCAATCGCTCGGCCTCTATCACCGCTTCGCCGAACCCCTCCTCCCCGCGCGCTTTCGCTCAAAAATCACCGGCCTGCTAGTCAGCTTTTGGACCGGCCTCGAGTCGCTGCGCTCACCGGTCAGTATCTTGATGGTCTTTGCCACCTCGGTGGTGATTTGGCTGCTGGAGACGGCCAAGTACTGGTTCGTCATCCACGCTTTTGATTTCAGCGCCTACACCGGCGGCTTCTTCGGGCTGATGTTGATGAACGGCATCGTAAATCTGGCGACGACCCTCCCCTCCGCGCCCGGCTACGTCGGCACGTTTGATGCGCCGGGCATCGCCGTGCTCAGCGCATACGGCCTCGACCGCACCATCGCGGCGGCGTACACGCTCACGTTGCACGCGGCCTTGTGGCTGCCTATCACCCTCGTCGGCGCGTACTTTCTGGCGCGCGAGGGCTTGCGCTGGGATAAGGTACAGGCCGAGTATCAAGAGCTTCAAAAAGCCGAGGCCGCGCAATCATGAAGGTTGGGATTATCGGCGCCGGGCCGGCGGGCCTCGCCGCCGCGTATGACCTCACGCGCGCCGGGCACACTGTTACCGTGTACGAAGCCGCACCCGAAGTCGGCGGCCTCGCTTCGGGTTTCAAAGCCCCACATTGGGAATGGTCGCTCGAAAAGTTTTATCATCACTGGTTCGCCTCGGATGCCGCCATCCTCGGCTTGATCGATGAATTGGGCTGGCGCGACCAAGTGCTGTTCCCGCGTCCGTACACGGTGGTCTTCATCAACGGCAAGTTCCAGCCGCTCGATTCGCCGGTGCAGGCGCTCAGGTTTTTCCTCACCAACTTCTCGCTGCTCGATACCTTTCGCTTTGGAAGCGCAACTGCGTATTTGCGCCTCACGCCCTACTGGCAGCCGCTGGAAAAAGTGACGGCGGATGAGTGGTCGCGCCGCTGGTACGGCGAGCGGGTGTATCGCG
>JBQTJD010000059.1:0-5267 GCA_052387475.1 Anaerolineales bacterium
GTGCACGTGCAGACGCACGCGTTGCATTACGGCAGCAGCGTCTTTGAAGGGATGCGGGCCTACCCCTCACCCGACGGCCCCAAGGTGCTGTTCCTGCGCGAGCATGTGCGGCGCTTGTTCGCCAGCGCCAAGATGTTCCGCATGCCGCTGGCCTTCAGCGAAGCCGACCTCACCCACGCCATCCTCGAGCTGGTGGAGAAAAATCAACACGAGTGGTGCTACATCCGCCCGCTCATCTTTCGCGGGGATGAAACGCTGGGCCTCAACCCGAAGCGCGTCTCGGTGCATGTGGCGATTATGACCTCGTTCCTCAGTCTGTACCTGGGCGAGGGGGCGGAGAACGGAGTGGATGCCGGGGTGTCTTCGTGGCGGCGCGGCGCGCCGGGAACCACCATGCCCATCGGCAAGATCGGCGGGCAGTATGCGATTTCACAGATGATGTCGGCTGAGGCGCAGGCGCACGGCTACGTGGAGGCCATCGTCCTCAACCATGAGGGCTACGTCAGCGAGGGGCCGGGCGAGAATCTCTTCGTCGTGCACGACGGTATCCTGTACACCCCGCCGATGGCCGGCTCGATTTTGCTCGGCATCACCCGCAACGGCGTGATGCAAATCGCGCGCGACCTCGGCTACGAAGTCCGCGAGCAAAACTTCCCGCGCGAGTTTTTGTACATGGCCGATGAGGCCTTCTTCACCGGCACCGCCGTGGAGGTTGTGCCCATTCGCAGCGTGGATCAAATTCCCGTAGGGGATGGCAAGCCCGGCGAAATTACTAAGCGCATCCAAAAGACGTTCTTTGATATTGTGTATAGCCGCGCTGAGGACAAGTGGAGTTGGTTGACGCCGTGCTTTCAAACGGCGCGACCGGCGAAGGCAGAGCGCAACGGGCGTGTGAATGGGCATGCCAACGGCAAGCCTCACAAAATGCTGGCCGGAAAATAGCCTGACCCGCGAATGACTACTCTCGGAGACGCCCCACCGGGGCGTCTCTACGTTTATCCCGACAGAGTTGAGGAAATCTCATGATCACATTGAAAAGTTATCTCTCCGGCCAATGGCGGGCTGGCACGGCTGAGCCGCGCACGCTGAAGCATGCCATCACCGGCGAGCCGATCGCGCAGTGCAGCAGTGAGGGGTTGGATTTGCGGGCTGCGCTCGACTACGCGCGCACCGTCGGCGGGCCGAAGCTGCGGGCGATGACGTTTCAAGAGCGTGCGGCGCTGCTGAAGAAGATGTGCGACGTCCTCAACCAGCACCTGCCGGAGTTCCACGACATTGCCTACACCTACGGCGTCACAAAAGCCGACGCGACCGGCGATATCGAGGGCGGCATCTTCACCCTCGGCACGTATGCCAGCCTGGGTCGGAAGAACCTGCCCAACGCGCAGGTGCTCGCGGACGGCGACGCCATCCCGATGTCGAAGGGCGGCGGATTCGGTGGGCAACATCTCTGGGTATCACGCGAGGGCGTGCTGATCCAGATCAACGCCTACAACTATCCGGCGTGGGGGATGCTGGAGAAATTGGGCCCATCACTGCTCGCGGGCGTGCCGAGCCTCGTCAAACCCGCCGTCGAGACCGCGTGGCTCACGCATCGAATGGTCGAGGTATTGATTGAATCGGGCGTGATGCCGGAGGGCGCGCTGCAACTGCTGTGCGGCTCAGTTGGCGATTTGCTCGATCACGTCACCGGGCAGGATATGATCGCTTTCACCGGTTCGGCGAAGACCGCGCAGAAGATCCGGCTGCACCCGACGGTAGCCCGCCACGCGGTGCGGCTCAACGTCGAAACCGACTCGCTTAATTCACTCATCCTCGCGCCCGACGTTGACTCAAGTTCTCCGCTGTTCACCGCGTTCATCAAAACCGCCGTCACTGAAATGACGCACAAATCCGGCCAGCGCTGTACGTGCGTGCGGCGCATTTTGGTTCCGCAAGAAAGGGAAGCGGTGGTGATTAACGCGCTCAAAGCCGAACTGAGTAAAGTTCACGTCGGCGACCCGAGGGCGGAGGGTGTGACGATGGGCGCGCTCATCAATCAAAACGCATTGCGTGATGTGCGCGGCAGGGTCGCGGCGCTTTTGGCTGAGACCGAGATTGTGTTTGGCGACCCGCAGCGCGCCGAGTTCCAGGGCGGCACAGGGCATGGCGGCGCGTTTATGGAGCCGATCCTGCTTCGCGCGCGCGCCACATCCACCGCCCGTGCTGTGAACGAGGTGGAGGCCTTTGGCCCGGTGGCGACGGTGATGGCATATCGCGATCTCGATCACGCAATTGAAATTGCAAAGCGCGGCGAGGGCAGCCTCGTGGCTTCGGTGTACACTACCGATGAGGCGGCGATGGCGAAATTGACGCTCGGCCTGGCGCCTTATCACGGGCGATTGCTGATGATCACAAACGAGGCGGCGGCGAATGAGTCAACCGGCCACGGCACGGCCACACCCGTGACGGTGCACGGCGGGCCGGGGCGCGCGGGCGGCGGCGAGGAACTGGGCGGCCTGCGCGCGGTTTATCACTTCATGCAGCGCGTGGCGGTGCAAGGTGACCCGCAGGCGCTGGCGCGATTGGTGACAAATCCATAAGCGCAATTGGCCTCACTCGCGTTATCATGCTGACGGACTGGGTTGACCAGTCCGTCAGCGTGTTTAAGGAGAGCCAACTGATGAAAGTGCTCGTGACCGGTGGGGCGGGTTACATCGGCAGTATCGTGTCGGCGGAGTTGCTCAATGTCGGTCATGAGGTCGTGGTCTTCGATAGCCTGTATCAGGGCCATCGCAAGGCGGTGCCCGACGGGGCGGCGTTTGTGCAGGGCGATCTGTGTGACATGGACGCCGTTCGCCGGTTGTTTCGCGAGCACCGGAACTTTGATGGCATCATGCATTTCGCGTCGTACACCCTCGTCGGCGAAAGCATGCAACTGCCGCTGAAGTATTTGCGCGAGAATCTGGTGGCCGGGGCCAACCTGCTCGAGGAAGCGGTTAAGCACAATGTCAGCCGCTTCATCCTATCCTCCACGGCCAACCTGTTCGACGCGCCGGAGCGCATCCCCATTGAGCCGGACGAGCGCATCGTGCCCGGCTCACCGTATGGCGAATCAAAATACTTCCTCGAGCGCGCGCTGCACTGGTTCGAGCGCATCCACGGTGTGAAGTATGCCTGTCTGCGCTACTTCAACGCCTCCGGCGGCACGCCCGATCGCGGCGAGCATCACGAGCCGGAGCTGCACCTCATCCCAATTGTGCTGCAAGTGGCGCAGGGGCAGCGCGAGAAGCTGACGATCTTCGGCGGCGACTACCCGACGAAGGATGGCACGTGCGTGCGTGACTACATTCACGTGGTCGATCTGGCGCAGGCGCACATCCTCGCGCTCGAAGCGCTGGATCGATTGGGCAGCCGCAAGTACAACCTCGGCAACGGCAATGGCTTCACCAACCTCGAAGTCGTGCAAACCGCAGAGAAAGTGAGCGGGCGACCGATTCGTTATGAGATTGGCCCGCGACGCGCCGGTGACCCGGCGGTGCTGGTGGCGTCATCGGAGAAGATTCGGCAAGAGCTTGGCTGGGCGCCGCGGTACGCAACATTGGAGGCCATCATCGGCAGCGCGTGGGAGTGGCATACGCGGCATCCCAAAGGCTACGGCGGCTAACCCAAAAGACGCCGCCGCTTAGACCCGGGCGTACACAAGGGCCAGCATCATCCGCGCGGCGGTTGCATGCGGTGTTGGGCGGCCTTGTGGCTAACAGAGATAACTAAGTTCTAATCTGATACAAGTCTCGGATTCGTATGGGGCCACTGGCGGGTACTTTTGGCTTTTGGGCACCGAGGAGACTTATGAGGCATATGCGCTTGCCAGCGATTTTATCTTCTGGACTGAATCTGGCATCCGTCTCGAAACAGAGGATGTAACGGGTGACAACATTGATGAAGCGCTGATAACGCTTATCAATGGCAGAAATTTCAGGCCGTTCTACAGTTTCCAAATCTTTGATTTATCGAATGTGCCACCAAAGAAGATTCTTGAAACTGACTGGCTAGGCGACTCAAAACGCGCCGTATCGGAGAATGGTCATCTTCCAGTTGAGATCGGGTTGAAAGATACGTCTGGATAGAGCGTGAATTTGTTTCTGTCGCACGACATTACGAGATTCGTAAGTGGGCTGACAGCAATGACTTTTGTGGCGCATTCCGCGACCTATCAGGCTTATTCTCTTTAGCTGGCAAAAGATCGGTTCCCTTCCATCTCTACCAGTAATTGGCACAAACGATTACTTCCGCGATGATCGTGATAATGCTCGATACCTGTTAGCCTTGAATCAGGCGTTGCACGGAAATTATACTGAAGCCGTGCGTGATTTGAACGACCTCCTCACCTCGCCCACCATCATCACCAGCACATGGGTTGCGCTGGCACAGAAGTTCCTCGATACGTACAAAACGCCCGACGCTTTGTACCAAACCTGCGCGCAAGCGCCGCTGTGCGAGCCGCGCTTTGCCATTGAGCAGTTGGCACACACGCTGCCACGTGAGTCATTCTCGCTCGCGCTCGATGAACTACGCGGACGCGGCGTGCCCATCGCCGCGTCGGGTTTGTTCGATTTTGACGGCGACAAAGAGGCCGAGCACTGGTTCACCGTCCGCCATCCGGGCCAGAGCAAGACGGAGTTGTGGGTTGTGGCCCGCACACTTGAGGAGATGAAGGCGCTGCGTGTGAGCGACGTCAGCGGTACGCCATCCTACGCACGGCTCACCTCGGGTGATGATGGTCGTGCCACGATTCAAGTCAAGGCTGGCGGCGTGGAGAGTTTCTTCGAGTTTGTGCGTGCGCCCGGCACGCGCGAGCCTTTCGTCGCCACAGTCGAAACGACGAGCATGCCGTCGGAAACCGCCGCGACTCTCATCCACACCGCGACCGACGATTTATTCGCTGGCGCTGACCTGGCCATCGTGCGCGCGGTGGTGCTCAAAGCCAAAGAGGCGCGTGATTTCAATTACAAAACCGTTGACTGCCCACAGGTTGAATACCTGCTCGGCCTGCCCTACGAACTCACCGGGGACGAGCGCGAGGCAGTGCCGACCTACCTCGACCTGTGGCGCGCGTATCCCGATAGCCCCTTCACGATTATGGCCCGCGCCAAACTCGAACTCGCGCCGTGAGCGGATAATCGGTACATCACGAAATGGAAACAAGCACCCTGAGGCCGCTGGCAAAGCAAAGCTCTGCACGCGCTCCTTCGACGTGCTTCGCTATCGCGAAGCCACGGCCTGCC
>JBQTJD010000060.1:0-4002 GCA_052387475.1 Anaerolineales bacterium
TACTTTGTGGCCCGCGCGCCGGTGCGCTCTCGGAACTTCCTGCTCTTCCTCATCCTTGTGCCGTTGTGGACCAATTTCGTCATCCGCATCTACGCGTGGATCATGATCCTGCGCAATCAGGGCGTGCTCAATGGGCTGCTCGGCGGGTTGGCGCGGCTGGTCGGCCTTGAGTTTACGCCGCTCGACCTGTACCCCTCCGACGGCGCGGTGCTGGTGGGCATGGTGTACGAGTTTCTGCCGTTTATGATTTTGCCCATCTACACCTCGCTCGAAAAGATTGACGAGTCGCTCTTCGAGGCGGCGGCGGATTTGGGCGCGAGTATCTTCAACACCTTCCGGCGCATCACGCTGCCGCTGGCTGTCCCCGGCATGGTGGCTGGCACCATTCTCGTCTTTGTGCCGGTGATGGGCACCTTCATCGTCTCCGACATCCTCGGCGGGCGACAGGTGGTGCTGGTCGGCAACCTCATCCAGCGGCAGTTTCTCGACGCGCGCGACCCGGCCTTTGGCTCGGCGATCTCGCTCATCCTGATGGTGATGACCCTGATCATCACCATCTTTTACACACGTCGCTTTGGCTTCGGCGATGAGATTTCGGTGGCATAACCATGGCGAAGAAACGTTCGCCCTGGCTCACGCTCACCGCAGTTCTGATTTACTGTTTTCTCTACGCGCCGATTCTGGTGCTGGTGATTTTCTCGTTCAATTCCTCGCGCACCAACATTGTGTTTGAGGGGATTGTCAACCGCGATGCGTGCGGGCCGTTCTACTGGTTTTGCCAGTTGGCCGGCAACCGCGAGCTGATCAACGCCGCGCGTAACACCCTGCTCATCGCGTTCACCTCCACCGTCTTCGCCACCATCATCGGCACCATGGCGGCGCTGGCGTTGCAGCGGTTCACCTTCCCGGCCAAAACGCTCTCGGAGGCGTCGCTGTATATTCCCATCGTCATCCCTGAGATCGTGATGGGGATCAGCATCCTGGTGTTGTTCAGCACGTTCTTCCGGTTTGTGAACGATGGGCTGGGGTTGACGGGCGACCAGCGGCTTGCCCTCGGCCTGCCGACCGTCATCATCTCGCACATCGCCTTCAGCGTGCCGTTCGTCACCCTCGTCGTGCGCGCGCGCCTGCACGGCTTCGATAAATCGGTCGAAGAAGCGGCGATGGATTTGGGCGCGAACGAGTGGACGACGTTCTGGCGCGTGACGCTGCCCATCATCGCCCCGGGTGTGCTCTCGGGCGCGCTGCTGGCCTTCACCCTCTCGCTCGACGATTTCATCATCACCTTCTTCACCACCGGCCCAGGCGCGACCACGCTGCCGATTTACGTGTACGGCCTGCTGCGCCGCATCACCACGCCCGAACTCAACGCGCTCTCGACGTTGTGGATTGCGATGGTGCTGGTAGCGCTCTTCATCTCGCAACGCATCGAGCGCCGCGAAGCGTGAAGGTATTTCGCGCCAAGACGCCAAGACGCAATGGAAGGGAGGATGTATGAACGAGAATGACATTGCGAGAATTGTGGTGGACGCGGCTTTCAAAATCCACAAGCGGCTCGGCCCCGGATTGTTTGAGTCGGTGTATGTCGCAGTTCTCGTTTACGAATTGACGACCCGCGGATTGAAGGTTGAAACCGAAGTGCCGATCCCGGTTGTTTATGAAGGCGTTCACCTTGAGCTTGGTTTTCGCGCCGATATCATCGTGGAAAACAAAGTCATAATCGAAGTAAAATCTATTGAGCAGACTGCCGCGGTCCACAAGAAGCAACTGATCACTTACTTGAAGGTGGCGGACAAACGGCTTGGGCTTCTGATTAATTTCGGTGCGCCCATAATCAAGGACGGCATTACGCGCGTCGTCAACGGTTTGGAGGAGTAACAATCCCATCTCTTTGCGCCTTTGCATCTTGGCGCGAGACCAACTTTAGTGAGGAGAAGAAACGCCATGAAGTTCAAGTTGTTCAATCTTTCGCTGATTGTGGGGATGGTGCTGGCTGCGTGCGCGCCGGCCTCCGCGCCGACGGAGGCTCCGGAATCCACCGGCGCGGCCCCGGCGCCTGGCGGCAAAACGGCCTCCAGCGGCTTCGCTTGCCCGGAGCCGCAGCCGCGCATGGATGTATCGTCCACCGAAGTCAACATCTTCGTGTGGACGGAGTATATCCCGCAGGATGCCATTGAGTGCTTCGAGCAGGTGTACGGCATCACCGTCAACCGCGAGGAGTATTCGGCCAACGAAGAAATGTACGCCAAGCTCAACGCCGGCGGCACCAACTACGACGTTGCGCAACCGACCGACTACTGGATTCAGTTGATGATCCGGCAGGGGTTGTTGCAGAAACTGGACAAGAGCAAACTGCCGGTGCTCAGCACGTTTGACCCGGCGTACCTCGACCAGTCGTTCGATCCGGGTAATGAGTATTCGCTTCCGTATCAGGCCGGGACGTATGGCATCGTCTACAACAAAGACAAGGTCACGACCGCGCCGACTGCGTGGCAGGATTTGTGGACGCCGGAGTACATCAGCGCCGGGCGCATGGTCTTCCTCGACGACAGCCGCGCCTCCATTGGCCTGACGCTTTTGACGCTTGGCTACGATGTGAACACGAAGGACGAGGCGCAATTGGAAGAGGCCAAGGCCAAGCTGCTTGAACTGCGCCCGGCTATCAAACTCTTCGACAGCGACAGCCCGAAGACCGCCCTCATCGCCGGCGACGTGGACATGGGCATGACGTGGACGGGCGAAGCCATCCTGGCACAGCGGGAGAACCCGGCCATTGATTACGTGTATCCCAGCGAAGGCACGATTTTGTGGATGGATAACTACGTGCTGTTGGCGAACGCCCCGCATTTGGATGCCGCCTATGCCTGGCTCAACTATTCAATGCAACCGGACGTATTCTGGCTAATGCTGCGCGACTTCCCGTACACCATGCCCAGCAAGGGCGCGCTCGATTACGCGGCGACGAGTGAAATCAAGGTCGCCGATTCCGAGGGCAACGAGGTGACGTCCAAGGCGCTGTTCGAGCAGTACATGGCCTCGCCGATCACCAACACACCCGCCGATGTGGTCGCCAAAGGCCACCGCTTCAGCGATGTGGGCGACGCCGCGCCGCTCTATGACCGCATTTGGACCGAAGTCAAAGGCGAACAGTAGGAAATTTGATTTTGGTTCTTGACGCGGCAAAAGCGAATGTGCTATCCTGCTCCCGTCATCCGCAAGGCTGATAATTTACGAAAGGCAAAGGCGCAAGATCCAATGGTAATGAGCACATTTCTCGCTGAGATGCGACTGCGGCTCAATCCTGCCGGCATCGGTGGGGTGTCCTTGTCGTATTGCGCCTGTCGCCAGTAGAGTTCTGTAAACCAACTCGAGGCCGTGGGCGCAAGCGACGCTCACGGCCTTTTTATTTCCCGAGTCACACTCGGATTAGGCCGTGAGCATCCAGTGCAGATGCGCTCACGGCCTTTTTGTTTTCGCAGGTAGGAACTATGTCAGTCACGTTGCAACCCATCACGAAAGAAAACTACGAGCAAGTCATCACGTTACAGGTCGCCCCTGACCAAAAGGAATTTGTTGCCACCAACGTTTATTCGCTGGCGGAGGCGAAGGTCTATCCCGAGTTCGTGCCGCTGGCGATTTACGCGGATGAAACCATCGTGGGCTTTTTGATGGTTGGGTCGGATGACGCCTATCCCGGGTATTGGATTCACCGCCTGATGGTGGACGTCCAGTTTCAACGTCACGGTTACGGGCGCGCAGCGATGCAGGCCCTGCTCGAACAGCTCCAGCGCGAGGGCCAATTGCGCGAAGTCTTGATCAGCTACGAGCCGCACAACGAAGTGGCGCGTCGGCTGTACGCCAGCCTCGGCTTTGTCGAGACGGGCGAAATTTTCGAGGGTGAAGCTGTCGCGCGTTTGAAACTTGAGTGAGTTTCTCGCAAAGCGCGCCAAGCGACTCGTTGTGTTTTTGCGAGCTTGGCGAGAGCAAATCCGGAGGATGAGA
>JBQTJD010000061.1:0-3801 GCA_052387475.1 Anaerolineales bacterium
TGGTTACGCGACGGCGCCGTCCACACCGCTAAAGCCCGCGCCGCTTGGCTTAGTGGTGATTGGCCGGCGCTCTGTGCCCAGCGCGCCGCCCTCCCTCTCGCCGTCTGACAACTCGTGCGTGCACACCACGCACGAGTTGTTAGGCTGAGTGGCTTACAAAATCTGCGTGCATACCCCTCAAACTTGTAGCCCCTTTCTGCGCGACGTATAATCGCGCGCGATGCCGATTCTGGATCAGCGCGCGCTTGATTTCATCAGCCATGCGCCCGAGCAGACTGTGCGGCTGGGGATGCGACTGGGCGAGTTGCTCGCGCCGGGGGATGTGCTGTGCCTCAGAGGCGAACTCGGCAGCGGCAAGACCACGCTCGTCACCGGCGTGGCGCGCGGTTGGGGGGCGCTGGAACCGGCCACCAGCCCAACCTTCGTCCTCGTCAACGAGTACCGTCGCGCCGATGACCGGCGCATGTACCATTTTGATTGTTATCGTTTGAGTTCCGGCGCGGAGGCGTTGGCCCTTGGCTTCGACGATTTGTTGAGCACCGAGGGTGTGATGGTCATCGAATGGCCCGAGCACATTGTGGAGGTCTTGCCGAGTGAACGCCTCACCATCGCCCTGCGCTGGGTGGATGATGAAAAGCGCGGCTTCCGCCTCGACGCTGCCGGCGGACGCTACGAAACCTTGTTGAAAGATTTCCGTCGCGCCACTTTTGGGTGACGATGGACGGAAGACGAAGGACGAAAGTAGAGGCGCTTGCTTTCGTCGTTCGTCCATCGTCCTTTGTCCACCGTCGCAGTCATGTTACTCGCCATCGACACCGCCACCCGTCAACTCTCGCTCGCATTGCACGACGGCCAGCGCGTCATCGCTGAGCAGTCGTGGCGCACGGCCAACTATCACACCGTCGAACTCGCGCCGCAGATCGCGCTGATGCTGCGCCGCGCTTCCGTGAATCCCGACTCGCTCGAAGGCATTGCGGTCGCCCTCGGGCCGGGGTCGTACACCGGGTTGCGCATCGGCCTCGGGCTGGCGAAGGGCCTGGCCTTCGCGCACAACCTCCCCCTCATCGGCGTGCCGACGTTTCAGATTGTGATGGCGGCAGTGCCGGCGGCCGCGCCGCCGGGCAACGAACGCGCGCTGGCGTTGGTGCAAGCCGGGCGCGGGCGCGTGAGTGTGGCCGCGCATTATTGGGATGGCAAACGCTGGGAACCGGTTGGCCCGGCGCGGGTGATGGATTGGGCGGCGCTGGCCGAGGAAGTGCGGACGGCAAACGCCGCGCCGACGTTGATCTGCGGCGAGTGGGAGGCCGCCACCTCGGAGCAATTGGCGGCGTTTCGCGGGCGGGCGGCGTTTACGTCGCCCGCGCACTCGCTGCGGCGCGCGGGCCACCTTGCCGAGTTGGGCTGGGAGCGATTGCAGCGCGGCGACGTCTCCGACCCGGCCACGCTGGCCCCGCTGTACACCGGCGGCCCTGATGGGATGCCCGCATGACGGACTCGGTCACGATCACGGCGATGGTCGAAACTGACATTCCGCAAGTCGCTGCCATTGACCGGATTTCATTCCCCCAGCCGTGGAGCGAAAACTCGTACCGCTTCGAGCTGCGCGATAACGAGCACAGCCACTTCATCGTCGCCCTCGATCCGCACTCAATCTTCATCCCGAACTGGCTCGACCGGTTGAGGCGGCGCACGCCCACGCGGCGCGTCCTCGGCTATGCTGGGTATTGGCTGGCGGTGGATGAGGTCCACATCAACACCATCGCCGTACACCCGGAGTGGCGGCGGCGCGGCATCGGCGACCGGTTGTTGCAGACGCTGATGGCCGATGCGCGCAAAGCCCACGCTCGCAGCGCCACGCTCGAAGTGCGCGTGGGCAATGAAGCCGCGCAAACGCTCTATCGCAAGTACGGCTTCGAACCGGTGGGCCAGCGCCCGCGCTACTATCGCGACGGCGAAGACGCGCTGCTGATGACGGCGAAGTGGGGCGTATAATTTGAGCGCACCGGAAATGCAAAGACGTGAAACGTGATGCGTGAAACGTGAATCTTGGGTTGATCGTGACTCGGACAATGGCCCAACACCTGACCGCTAACGGCATCACGCATCACGTTTCACGCTTCACGAAGACCAATGCCCGCCAACGACTCGCTCACCTCCATCGCCGCCGAAGTCAACGCCTGCACACGCTGCAAGCTGCACACGGGCCGCACGCGGGCGGTGCCGGGCGAGGGGCCGGCCAATGCCGAGATCATGTTCGTCGGCGAAGGGCCGGGCTTTCACGAAGATCAGCAAGGCCGGCCATTCGTGGGCGCGGCGGGCAAGTTCCTCGAAGAGTTGCTGGGGCTGATAGGATTGAAGCGCGAGCAGGTCTTCATCACCAACGTGGTGAAGTGCCGCCCGCCCGGCAACCGTGACCCCGAGCCGGATGAACTCGCGGCGTGCGACGATTACCTCGACCGGCAGATCGCGGCCATCGCTCCCAAAGTGATCGTGACGCTAGGCCGCTTCTCGATGGCCAAGTTCTTCCCCGATGCTAAAATCTCAGCCATTCACGGGCAGGCCAAACGCGTGCACGGGCGGCTGGTGGTAGCGATGTTCCACCCCGCCGCCGCGCTGCACCGTGAGAGCTACAAAGCGCCGCTGATCGAGGACTTCAAAAAGCTCCCGGCCCTCATCGCGCAAACGGATAGTGCGCCCGAGGCCACGCCTGATGACGACGAACCACCGGCGGAACAGATGAGTTTGTTTTGAGTGCAACAGTGCGAGACTCTCCGAAGAAGCTACCAGCCATAATTTCGGAGGTTGAATTTCACGAGTATTGGATCCGTGATTACCTGAAACCGCGCTATCCACATTTGGTCGAAGATTTTTGTGCTGCATTGATCGGCTACGATCACATTCAGGTAACAAAGAAGATCCATGAAACTGCGCTCCGATATGTTGTGAACGCGGCTCGTAGCCATCGCGCAACACTATACGGAACCGGAACACGGCTTTTGGCGAACCTGACTATCAACTATAAGGAGGCGCGTGAAGCCGTGTTGGAAATGTTGACGGACAAAGATCGCCGGACGCGTAGCAATGCCTTGCTTTGTCTGCACCTCAAGACTCCACGCAGCTTGACGCTGAGAATCGTACGAAAAGCCTTGAGTGACAAAAGCAGTGGTGTTCGAGTTCGCGCTGCCTATCAAGCATTGTCGCTCGGTATCATCCAATTGATCCCGGAAATAGAACGCCAACTCGCAATCGAGCATCTCTCAGGCGCAAAGTCTCAGCTGCAGTTTTACCTCAGTCTGCTTCGAGAGGGATACTCACTTGTGCCGCATGCTGAGGAGAAGGCGAAATACTCGCTTTGGGTGTCACTTCCGGATGGAATGATAAGCCGCTCCATTTCGCAAGATGAAATTGACCGCAAAGGAGTGCACTCATTAGTGGCGGAACTTCGATCGACGGCAAGTTCTCAGATTGGTTCATTGCGCGGGTCAGCGAGACGTTCGAAGCAACACCCGCTGACGACGAGCCGCCGCCGGAGCAGATGAGTTTGTTTTGAGAGGTCCAGCAATGAAGACTGTGAGCTTCGACGAACTCTACACGCGGGCGAAGGCGGTGCTCAACCCGCGCAAGCTCTCCGATGAAGCCGAAGCGGGCGGCGTGGGCGCGGCGCTCCTTTCGGAGAGCGGCGCGGTGTACGTTGGCGTGTGCATTGACACATCGTCTTCAATGGGTTTCTGCGCCGAGCACGCTGCAGCGGCGGCCATGGTCACGGCGGGCGAGAACCGCGTGGTGCGGATGGTGGCCGTT
>JBQTJD010000062.1:0-7840 GCA_052387475.1 Anaerolineales bacterium
TGAAGCATAGTGTGGCCAGGTTCGAAAAAGCGTTGGCCGATTACAGGTAAAACTCTCACCCCGTCCCCTCTCCCATCCGCAAACTGCGCGGACGGGAGAGGGGGAAGCGTGTAGAACAGTTGATGAGTGGCTGCCGCAATCATCTCGTCGAGAATTCAGGCCGCAGAAATACCGTCTGGTCAAAGTACACCCGCGTCCCTCGCCGCACCGAACACAGCGTGACTTCCACCGTGTGCCGGACGAAGGCGTAATGTCGCGCCGTCGTTAGCCGCATACATGGATTAGGGTTTATCCCATATTCCGGTTCAACGTTGAATTGCCTAGCATACCAGCGCCAGACGCTTGTCACGTCGGCGTCTGTTTGATAAACGCCCGCTTGGCTAATGTGCCCTTTGTCAGCAGATAGAAGGTTGAAACGTTCGCTCACCACCCGGATGACGCCCGGATAACGCCAGGGGGTATAGTCAGCGTTCATCGCGACCACTAGACCCGCAACCGTAAAAACTGCTATCAGTCCACTGAAACTCAGTGTCGCCAAGATCAATCGTTTCATCGAGCAACTCCCTTGTGAGTGGCAGACTGGTTGGCGGACTACGATTAAAAATCCCACACCCAGACGAAGGGCGACCGCAAGAGCCGCCCTTCGTGTCATATTCATCGAGCTGGGAAATTGGATGGCAGGTATATCATCTGGTTGAAGAACACTTGTGTTCCTTGGGCTTCAGAACATAGCGTCACCAAGACCGTACGCCCGAGGAAGAGGGTCTGCTCCATCTTGTCCAATCTCACGCACTGGCCTTCGCCGCCCATCCCATACTTCGGCGCAACGTCAAAGTGCTGCACATACCAGCGCCAGACATCCATCACGTCATCCTCCGTCTGGTAAACACTCGCCTGACTGGCGTATCCTTTGTAGGTAGAGAGGAGGTCGAAGTGAGTGTCCGACACGCGCATGGAACCGGGATAGCGCGCTGAGTCGAGCGCCAACGTCGCCAACAGGCTCAAACCGGCGCAAGCGGCCAAGACGCTGAACCCGATACTAGTCACGATAAATCATTTCATTGGCATCCCTACTTTTGCACGTGCGACGCAGTTCGTAAGCGGCGCAACTCATGTTGCGCCAGCGACGGCGTCGCACGTTAGTTTCCGGCTGACGTATGCTCTTACCCGGCGAACACCCAAAATGCCGTCGCGAGAATCGCCAGAGCGGTCACGATTAGCATTGACCCGGTCAGCCAAAGGGTGCGGCCTTCCGCCTGGGGAACGCCACAGGCCTCTGCCTCTCTGATTAATTCAGCTTCACGGGTGTGAGCAACAGTCAACATCGCATCGGGGTGGTACATGGTGGTCTCCTGTTTGGTTTTGTTTGTGATTGCAGCCACAATAGGACAAACAAAGATGAAAAATATGCGTTTCCTTGCACGGCGACTTGCGGTTTCTTGCGAAAGGGGGTCTATAATGGGGGCGTTCGGGAGGCGGGTCGAATGTCCTCATCATTCTCGTCCCCGCCGCTGGCGTCCTTCGCCAGTTTCGGGGAAATGCTCAAATACCTACGCCGCCGGGCACGGCTGAGCCAGCGCGAGCTGTCCATCGCCGTGGGCTATTCGGAGTCCCAGATCAGCCGTCTGGAGAACAACCAAAGCGCGCCCGACCCGGCGACGCTGGCGGCGCTGTTTGTCCCGGCCCTGCTCATTCAGGATGAACCGGCCACGGCGGCTCGGCTGCTCGAACTTGCCACTGCGGTGCGCGCCGAACCGGCCCCAGAGCGTGCCGGTGAAACAACCCCCGAACGTCGCAGCGCGGCGGCTTCACCGCAGTTGACCAACCTCCCGCAGCAACTCACCAGCTTCGTTGGACGCGAGAAAGAAATCACTGAGGTGACGAGGTGGTTGAGTGGAGACTCCTCGTCGGGGCGTCTCTACCAACGCTTGGTAACGCTGACCGGTGCGGGCGGTTGCGGCAAAACCCGGCTGGCGCTGCAAGTCGCGAGCGGGTTGGTCTCAGCGTACCCCGATGGGGTGGTGCTCATCGAATTGGCTCCACTCTCCGATCCGGCGCTCGTCCTCCAGACCGTCGCGGCTACCCAGGATTTACGCGAAATACCGGATCGCCCTTTGGCGAAAGTCCTGGGCGAACGGCTGCATCCCAAGTCACTGTTGTTGATCCTCGACAACTGCGAGCATGTCATTCAAGCCTGCGCCGAACTGGCCGAGACGCTGCTGCGCGCCTGCCCCAAATTGAAACTGCTGGCGACTAGCCGGGAGGCGCTCAACATCGCCGGGGAGACGGTGTTGAATGTACCGTCGCTCTCTCAGCCTGAGGCGCACCCCTTTGTGGATGCCGCCGGGGCGATGCAATCCGAAGCGGTGCGGCTGTTCGTAGACCGGGCGCGGGCGGTCAAGCCCGACTTCAAGCTAACGAATTCAAATGCGCCGGCTGTGGCGCAGATTTGCCTTCGCCTCGACGGCATCCCGCTGGCGATTGAACTGGCGGCGGCGCGATTGAGAGCGATGTCGCTGGAACAAATGGCGGTCCGTCTGGAAGATCGTTTCCGCTTGCTGACGGGCGGCAGCCGCACGGCGCTGCCGCGTCACCAAACGTTGACGGCGTTGGTGGATTGGAGCTACGACCTGCTCAGCGAAGCCGAAAGGATGGCCTTCAGGCGGCTGTCCGTGTTTGTGGGTGGCTGGACGTTGGAGGGTGCTGAGGCGGTTTGCGCGGGCGAGGGCGTTGAAGCCGCCGACGTATTGAACTTGTTGACTCAATTGGTGGACAAATCACTCGTGCTCGTGGAAGAGCACAAAGGCGCAACGCGCTATCGTCTATCGGAAACCATCCGCCAATACGCCTTGCGCCGACTGGCGGACAGCGGCGAGGCGGAAGCCATCCGGCGGCGGCACGCGGTCTTCTTCCGGTCATTGGCCGGGAAGACACGGCTCAGAGGGGCAACGTGGGGTATATGGCTTGAGAAGTTTGCGATCGAGCACGACAATGTGCGAGTCGCCCTAGATTGGGCTTTTGAGAATGACCCTAGCCTGGCATCCAGGCTGGTCTTCTCAATACACCAACTCTGGTTCGATGGCAGTCTCTTAACCGAGGGACGCCGATACCTGACGCACGCGCTGAAGATGACCAAGTCTACAGTACACACCCGGAGATACCTGGAATTCTTGGGCGGCATTGGAGCATTAGCCTGGCAACAAGGTGATTATTCCGGCACGCGCACCGCCGCCCAGGAATGTGTGACCCTGTACCGAGCGGCAGGAAATACGGAGATGTTCGCCGTGTGGCTGGGTTTCTTAGGAAAAATGACCGAGCTGGTTGAAGGCCCCAGTGGGGCTGCCCTCTCCCTGCAGGAAGAAAGGGTCGCGATTTTCCGTGCAACAGGCAATAAGCTGGGTTTGGCTGAGGCGCTGTATTTCCTTGCAGCATCTTTGGCCGCGCAGGGTGATGAGACCAAGGCGCGGGCACTGCTGGAAGAGAGCGTGGTGCTATATCAGGAGTCGGGCAATCCCTTGCTTGTTGCCCCGCCGCTCGGCTATTTGGGGTATCAGGCCCTCCGGCTGGGGAAGTGTGCAGAAGCTCGCTCGTTATTTATCGAAAGCCTGACACTGGCGCGGGGCTGGCACAGTTGGGGCGTGGCCTGGCGGTTGGAGGGGTTCGCAGCATTGGCGGTCAAGGAGGAAGAACCGGAGCGCGCGGCGCGGTTGTATGGAGCGTCAGAAGCGCTGCTCGACTCCGTCGGCGCAAAGTTGGATGCGATTGACCGGCTGGGCTACGACCAATACGTGGCTACGGCGCGCGAGCAATTGGGGAAGGCGGCTTTTGACAAGGCCTGGGCCGAAGGCCGGATGATGTCGATGCAGCAGGCGATTGCGCTGGCGCTCAACGACCGGGTGGATTAAAGGACAGCCTGGCGCGGTTTGAGCCGGCGCTCATTGATTACAGCTAAATGTCTCGCGCCAACTCGCCAATTCCAAGTGCGGCAAAGAGTGAGCGCTTCATATCGGCGCCCCGTTTTGATTGGCTACGGAAACTCAAAGATCAACACCCGAACTGTGCTAAACTCGCGTCGTGACAAAACAAGAAAAGTTGCTGCGCCAAGTTCTACGCGGGACATCGGATGCAAATATTAGCTTTGATGATCTGCGCAACTTGCTCCGGCAACTTGAATTTAGCGAGCGTATTCGTGGCAGCCATCACATCTTTAGCCGCCAGGACATCAGCGAGATATTGATTGAACCTGCAACCTCGAGAGGGGCACAAAGCAAAGCCCTATCAAGTCAAACAGGCTCGGGAGGTAATCGTCAAATATGGACTCGCAGGCTTATCCGATGAATAACGACTACAACTACGAAATCATTCTTTACTGGAGCAAAGACGACGAGGCCTTCATCGCCGAAGTGCCGGAGTTGCCCGGCTGCGCCGCTGATGGCAAGACCCGTGCTGAAGCCTTGCAGAATGCGGAAATCGTCATCCGCGAGTGGCTTGAGACTGCCAGAGAGTTAGGTCGGCCAGTCCCGGTCGCTAAAGGGCGGCTTGTCTTTGCCTAACTTGGGTTACGGAGTGGCGCGGCTTGAAAAGCGCTAGCGGACTACGACTAAAAATCCCGCACCAAGACGAAGGGCGACTGCAAGGGTCGCCCTTCGTGTCATATTCATCGAGCTGGGAAATTGGATCGCATAGAGATGTGAACAAGCCCTACGCTATTTTGCGCTGATGAAGAATCGTCGCGGAAACTGTTTGGTGATGCTGGTAGGTCTCTCGCTCACAGGTTGCCTCGCGTGCGTGGGCGCGGGCGTTGTATTCTCCATCGAACTGCCGCGCCGAGGCTGGGATACAGCCGAGGCTTGCGCCGGGCTGGCCGTGGGGCGCGCTCGCTTTGGTGTGTGGTGGACCTCGCCGACTTCGAGCGCGGCGCCCGCTGTTGCATATGCGACTCCGTACTCGGTGTGCAGCAGTGTGCCGTGGCCGCCGGGGTTGGTGGAAGCCGGTAATCGCACCTTCCCCGTGCCCTGGGTCAAACAACCATGAACGTGCGGCGCGCGCTGAGCGGTTGCGCGGTCTTCGTAGCGCTCATGCCGATGCTCCTGTGCCTCGGTCTGGGCGCTTTCATCGCCCTGGTTCAACGTGATCCACTGCTACTCGTTCAATCTCCGCTCCCGTACGTCGAAGCGTGTGTTGGCATGGATATGCGGCGAGGCCTGAACGTGGGCGTGGCCTGGGCCGACATCGAGTTCAGCGGCCACTATCAGCGCGTAGCGACGATGGCCCATCACGCCTGCGGGTTGGTGCCGTGGGCGAGTCTATTCCCGGCGCGGGGCGGGATGGTGGTGGGGCCGTGAAAGTGAATCGAGCGGGGTGCGTGATGGGGGTGCTGCTCAGCGCCGCGCTGACATGTGGCAGCGGCGCGACTGTGTTGGCGCTCAGCCAACGCTGGCTGCCCGCTGCGCGTCTGCCCAGCGGTTACACCGCCCTCGTCTGCGCCGGCGCGCAATTCGCACCACCGCAGTTTGAAGCCACCGTCATTCTGCCGCAACTCCGCTCAGTTTCGGCCATGTTCCATTTGCCGGGCCGCTGTGCATGGCTGCCGTGGTTGCCGGCCCTGCCGTACAACGTCCACTTTCGATTTCCCTGAATGGTCTGCCGCGTCTCAAAATCGAACGGGCGAAGGGGGAGCCTGTGAGGCGAGTCACCCCTCTCCTGAGCACGCGCTATTCGTGCTCAGGAGAGGGGACGGGGGTGAGGTAAGTTTGACTCGCCCGCCTCCGGTCTGCTAGACTTTCGGCAGACTTCATCCCCGAGCCGGAGCCGATATGCCCAACGTTTACGCCGGAAAAATTCTGCGCATTGACCTGACCACGCGACAGGTTTCGACCCGCGCCGTTCGCGAAGAGGAAGTTAAAGCCTACCTCATGGGCTCGGGCCTCGCGGCCAAAATCTACGCCGAAGAGTTTGCGGAGTTGATTGATCCTGCGATTGATGTCTTCGACCCGCGTAACCCGTTGATCGTCCTGAACGGACTCTTGTCGGGAACGTTTGCCCCGACGGGATGCCGCTCCTCGTGGTGCGGGCGTTCGCCCTTAACCGGAATTTGGAATGAAGCCAACCTCGGCGGGCACTGGGGCGCGGAGCTACGCTTTGCGGGATGGGATGGCGTCATCCTCACCGGCCAGTGCGCGTCGCCGACGTACTTGTGGATCAATGGCGCTAACGTGGAATTTCGCGGTGCCGCACACGTCTGGGGCCGCGATCAATTTGAGACGCATGAAACGTTGCTGAAGGAAACCGATGAGAAAGCGCGCTGTGCGTCCATCGGGTTGGCAGGCGCGAATCGGGTGAAGCTCTGCGGCGTGGCGACCGGCGGCCAGCCGCACACACGCATGGCGGCGCGTGGCGGTATGGGTGCGTTGATGGGCGCGAAGAATCTCAAAGCCATTGTGGTACGTGGAAAGGAAAAGCCGCAGTACGCCGATGCCAAAGGTTTCCACGCCACGGTGAAAGAGTCGAACCACTCCATCATGTCGCACGGCCCGGCGGAGGCGCTGCACCTCGTCGGCACGGCGGGCGGCCACCCCACCACCGACAAGTTCGGCGATAACGCCATTATGAATTGGCGCGGCGGCAATTGGCTCGAAGGCACGATCAAAACCAGCGGCAAGGCCATCGCGGAAACGATTTTTGTGAAGCACACTTTTTGCCACGCCTGCCCCATCGGCTGCGGCAAACTGGTGGAGGTGAAGGAGGGCAAGTACATTGGCGTCTTCGGCGAGGGGCCGGAGTACGAGACGGTGTGCGGCTTCGGCTCGAACTTGCAGTGCGATGACCTCAACGCCATCGCGGCGATGAATGATTGGTGCAACCGTTACACGCTGGATGTGATCTCGACCAGCGGTGTGCTCGGCTTTGCGTTCGAGTGTTTTGAGAAAGGTCTGATCACTACGGCAGATACGGGTGGCATTGAGTTGAAGTGGGGCGACGCCGACGCCATCATCGCCATGATCCATAAGATTGCGAAGCGCGAAGACATCGGCGACCTGTTGGCGGAGGGTGTGCGCGCGGCCTCAGCTAAGATCGGGCAGGGCAGTGAAAAGTTTGCGATGCACGTGAAGGGATTGGAGTTGCCCTATCACGACCCACGCGGCTTCGTGAGCATGGCGGCCAACTACGCCACCGCCGCGCGCGGCGCGTGCCACCTCGAGGCGATTTCATATTGGCGCGGCGTCGGCATCGAGTGGCCGAGCTGGCAGGAGGGCGAGGCGCAAGAGTGGGTCGAGCACAAGCGTTTCGACAATTCCCTCGGCGCGCAGACGGCAGTGGACTTTCAGAATTACATGAGCGTGTACAACCCTGGCGGGCTTTGCAAGTTCATCACCAAAGGCTCGTTCACGCCGGCGCAGACCGCCGAGTTGTTCAACAAAGCCATGGGCTGGAACTGGACGGACAAAGACTTGCTCGACACGGGCGCTCGCATCTTCAACTACAAGCGGCTAATCAACGTCAAATTCGGCATCCGCCACAAGGATGATGTGCTGCCGCACCGCCTCGAACACGAGCCACGCCCCACCGGCACGGCGGCGGGCAAGCTGCCCGATATGCCGCGCCTGCTCGAAGACTACTATCGCCTGCGCGCGTGGGACGCCGACGGCGTGCCGACCGAGGCGACGTTGATGCCGGCGAAGGTTTGAGTCTGCGGGACCTTCGGGGTATCAGAGACCCTGAAGGTCCACAAACAAGCCACCTCCGCCACACTGCCCGGCTTCGCAGGGAGGTGGCCGCGGTGTTTGATGCGGCGAGGTAGTAATCACGCACGGAGGGAAGTGAAAATGCAACGTGTTCC
>JBQTJD010000063.1:0-10222 GCA_052387475.1 Anaerolineales bacterium
CAAAAAACGAAACGGCCTTTCATCCGTGAGGACGAAGGCCGTAGCTTCCGTGGTGCCACCTCAGTTCTCCCTCACCCCGGCCCTCTCCCAAAGGGAGAGGGAGAGCGCGGGAGCGCTTGGTTCGCTGTATCGGGCTGACCCGCGCTGCTCTATTAAGCTAGCGCGCCTGTGCGCTAGCCGTTCGGCAACGGACTCGCGAGCGACGTTCGGCGCTGTGCTCTGTGCGGGCTTTCAGCCGTGGCCCGGCTTTTCTGTCAGAGTGCAGTCACGTACTCTTCTCGGTCAAAGTTTAGGTATGAAGTTGCGGCGATTATAGCCGCAGACTATGGGTAATGCCACTCGCCCTGTCAACGAATATTAAACGAATAAACGAATGAGTCGCAGGCATTGCCTATTCGTTGACAACCGCTGTGCTAGAATGCCCGCCGTTACATTCGCGGAGAAGGATATGCCGAAAGTGACCACGATCAAAGAGATTTTCGATGGGATGCCGGGCGCGTTTCTGGCGGATAAAGCTGCCGGGGTCAACGCGGTGATTCAATTCGAGATGACAGGCGACGGTGGAGGCGCGTATTACGCGACCCTCGCCAACGGGCAGTGCACGGTGACGGAGGGCGTCGCGCCCAACCCGGCGATGACGCTCTCCGCCAGCGCCGCCGATTACATCCGCATCGTCAATGGTGAACTCAATCCGATGCAGGCTTTCATGCAGGGCAAGGTCAAGATGAAGGGCGATATGAGTCTGGCGATGAAGATGCAGCAGTTCTTCAAACAGAGCGGATAGCGGATGGCCGATAGTTCATGACAGACGTGAGGTCTTCGTATTTTGAGTTATTTGATCCCCGACCTCAACTGTATAGCGGATCAGTTCCACCGTCTCGTTAAAACAATTCATCTCCACACCGGGCCGCCACGCCAACGCGTGTGCAATGAGCGTTGCCGGTGGCTCGCCAAGAGTGGCTTGCGCCCAGCGCGCCGCAGCAGGCTTGGAGGCAATGGCGCTGTGATGCAAGGTGTACAGCGCGCGGAACATCGAGAGTACGGCGTACGCTTGATATTCGCTGTGGCGTAGTCGAGCCGGGTTGTTGAGCATTGGCGCCCACCACCCGCGCAGGTAGCCGAGCACCGCGCCGCGCAAGGCCTCTGGCGATACCGGGTCAATCAGCGGCGTGAGCGGCGGCCCCGCAATGACGACGGCATGTTCGCGCAGTACGTGGCGCTGGATGATCCAATCGGGTTCTTGCGCGGTGAGATAGAAACGTCCCTCATTGACGCAGGGCCGCGCCGGGTCGGTGGGGGTGTAGCGCCGCAACGACGCCTGCGGCAGATAGCGCCCCTCGAGCTTCTTCGCCCAGTGCGCGCCGCTGGCCGCAAGCCGCGCGTGCATCGCCTCCAACGCCGGGATTAGCTCATTCGGAATCTCACCCGCAGTGACGACGAGGAAATCAATATCGCTGGTCTCGGGGTCGAAATCACCACTGGCCAGCGAGCCGTAGAGATATAGTCCGACGAAGCTTTCGCCCAGCACCTCGCGCGCACCGTTCAGGAGTCGCTGTAATATAGCGTTAGCATCGCGATGGCTTGTTGGGGAATGCAACATGAGCATCCCTGGCGCGTTAAGGTCGAATCGATACATCCCAAATGCCATTCCATCTCTCATCAATTGCAAGATTCAGTTGGGCCCTCATATTTTGAAAGTTGTTTTCAAAAGTTCCTCCGAGGTGATGAAACACGGATCTGACAGGTTCGGCAAGCATGGTCCGAATCGTCTCGGCAACTTTGCTGTCCGGATTAACAACCACAAATCGATCAATGATCTGACCGTGTGACAGAGACAAAGCCAACAAATGTCTAAAAAACTGATCAGTCGAAGGTAGTGAATATCCACAAACAAAAATGTTAGTGGCTTCTGAAAGCTCCTTCGCAGCCCGCCTCCACACGTTAGAGACAGTTTTGTGATACTCGGTCTTGTTCCAGGTTGGAGGCACAATAAATGGCTCTGGAGGAAGCGATTTACCACAGTGATTGAGTTCGGTCAGATGCCTTGAGACAAAGAAGGAGGCGGGCTCGTAAGACTCGAGAGGGTGTAATCTTTTTAGCGCATCTAGAGGCAGAGCGATGACTATTCCACATGACGGACACTGCACCCAATTTAATGAGCCGTGGAGTTTCAGGACAGGGATTCCTTTGTGATCTATATCAGGGTCAAGCCCATAACTGTAAGGACATTGTGCGTGAGTCAAAGCATGATCGAGACCAATATCGTAATTGAATGTAAGTATTGCCGCTGATGCGTCAGGTCTATTGCCACGGGCAAGGTCACGCAGAAGGTGGACGAACCTAGAATTGTAAGCATGGGGCTGGAACGCTATGCCACCATCAGAACTGTTGGAAGTGGAAAAGATCATCTTTGATTCAATAGTAATTCCTACTACTCTCTTCATTGCTTGACTCAACTTCTCTGGGTTGAGGGCTTCAAACATATCTGACTGAAGGATGCGAGCCATTTCAAAAGTTGCATACAATTCCTCGAAGTTGCCTTCATAATTCATCTGCATTTTCGCGTATGCAGATTGCAGTAGGCCGTATCCTTTTAAGACCAATTCGAAATCCTCGGCATACTCCGTTTCTCGTGCCTCCAAAGAAAGGTCCCGAATCGCGCGCAGAAAATCCTTCATTAAGGGAGCGCCGGAGGCTGCGGAGGCCCCTGCGCCGAGAATGAATACGGTTCGAGCCATAGTTATTATCTCCAGTATTGAATCTAGCACAGCAAAGCGCTCTGCTACCTCACCCGCTCCATCTCCGGGTTGTCGCACGGCTTACGGCCGATCTTCGCCATATCGTGCCACGCGCCGTTGACCTTCACCCGCACCACGTCGGCGGTGAAGTCGGTGACCGTGTCGCCGTGGTTGTCGAAGAGCGAGGAGCCGACGGCGTAAATATCCACCGGCACGCCCAACCGCTCGAAGCGGTTAATCTTGTCAGGGTTGAAGCCGCCGCTCACCACGATCTGCACCCGGCGGCAATACTCCTGCGCGTGGGCCTCCCATTCGCGCGGCACGTTCCAGCGCGTCCACGCGTTGTTGAGCGCTTCGCGCACGGTGAAGACCAGACGCGGGTTCACGCCGAGATCGAGCGCCGGGTCGCCGAGCGGGGGCACGCTCACATCGCGCACGCTGCCGCCCGTATCGAGCCGGACTCCGTACAGCCGGTATTTCTTCGCCTCCGTCACGTCGCCCGCATCCATCAACTCACGATAGCGCGCGAACATCGCATTGAGTGTGGTGAGCGAGTCACCGACCGAGTCGTTGTTGAAATCCACGAGGGCGATGCGCGGGATGTGCGGCGGGCGCGTGCGGCAGAAAGCCAGCATCGCCTCAGCCGTGTCGCCGAAGAAGCAGGCGATAGCCGCGTGCGCGACCGTGCCGCCGCCGGCGCCGCCCCACCAGTCGCCCTGCGCGTCGGTGGAGATGAACGCGCCGAGGTCGTGGGCGAAATCCAGATTGAAGCGTTGCAGGGCGAGGTTGTATGCGTAGCCGTCGGCGGCCTGCACTTCGTGCAAATCGAAACGGGCGGGGAAGAACAGCACCGGCTTGCCGCGCGCGGCAATAAAGGTCTGATACACGTTGGTCGCCACGCGTGAGGCGCGGGTGAGGATGCCGAGCGTCGGGGTTTCGAGCAGTGCAAAATCACGATAGCGCCCGCGCACGCGGATGACGGGCTGGATTTTCGCCGGGTCGCCGTCGTAGGTCACCACCGCGCCGTCCTGCACCGCTTCCACGCTCTCCAATTTGTCCCACGTGTTCACAAAGCCGTCGTTCTCAAAGTAGCCAGTGCACAGTCGCAGCATCTCGAGCGATTTATCTACGCCGACGACGAGCGTGCCGCTGGGCCGGCGCGTGAACCACTGCATCTCGGCTTCGATATTGCCCACTTCCACGTCGCCGACGTTGACGCCGTGCAGATGCGGCGCGTGGCCGGCGTAGCGGTAGCCACCCACAGCCAAATGCGTCAGCATCGCGCCGATGTTCTCGAAATACTTATCCGAATACCAGCCGCGCCGCATGCGCTCCACGTCAAGCTTGAAAACATCGTTGGTGAGGCGCTTTTGATCAAAGATTGTCATTTGTTTCTTGCCACGAATTACACGAATGGCGCGAATTGGATGTTTCGTGAAATTTGTGCAATTCGTGGCTCAAGATTTTTCATTCGCGAACTGAATGAACTCTGCGGGGATGGCGCGGGCGAGATAGTGCAGGGGCTCAGGTGCGTGGAAGATGACACCGCTCGCATGCGCGAGTTTGGCGCGGATGGTGAGGAGGACGGGACGCCGGGTGCGGCGCGCGGCCACTTCTTTCGCCCGGGTCGCCGTCGTGCTGAGGTGGACATACTGCCGATTCATTGCCAGCAAGCCTTCGGCACGAATTTTAGCGAGTGCATGCGGATGGGTGCCGTGATACAGCACCTCCGGCGGCTTGGCGGGCGGGTATTCCACCTCCGCGCCGAGGTCGAGCGAATGGCCGTACCGCGCGCGGATCAGCTCGCCGCGCATCTCAAAACGTTTCTTGCTGCCGTCGCCGAACTCCACCACACGCTGAACGTCCTCCGGCGTCGCGCCCATCCGCTTCGACACAATCTGCTGCAGAGCAGCCAGAGGCACAAAGCCTTCGGCATCCGGCGTCAGCCCAAACTCCCGCGCGCGGTGTCGGAGGACGAGGGACATGAATTTGGAGAGGCGGGTAGGGTTAGGCGTCATCGGTCTTGAGTGGATGGTCCTTGGCCATGTTCATGAGTTGCTCGGCCATTGTCTCAATCTCCTTACGCAGCGCCAACTTGTCACGCCACTCAGCCGGGATGCTCTGCTCACCGTAGTACGCACCTGCCAACTGTCCGAAGATGGCGCCGGTAGTATCCGCATCGTCGCCGAGATTCACAGCGGCCAAACATCCATTCCGAAAGTCCTCGGTGGAATGAAACGCCCACAGCGCGGCCTCGAGCGACTCAACCACGTAGCCTGTCCCGCGAATCCCCGGTGGCTGTTTGCGTTTGAATGAACCGCTGGCAACTTCGGCAATTGCTGGATGCAAAGGGTACGCATCCCAATATCCCACGACGGGCGTATAGACCGGCGCCAACAGCTCGTCTTTGATGACGCCATGTAGTACGCCAACGATCAACCCGGCGAAGTAGCGGCAAGCGTCAACGGCTTGCGGCGCACCATGTGTGGTACGTGAGCTTTCAGCGGCGAGACTCATCGCTTGTCCCGCATCCTGTGCGAAAGCCATCGGCGCTGGCGCGAGTCGCATGAGCGAGCCGTTGCCAGCCGTGTTCGGGTCGGTGAAACCGGCCAGCGGATCGCCCGTGGTCTCGAACCGGCGCAACGCATTGCGAACCGTCATCCCAATATCGAAACAAACACCCGTGCTCGAAAGATAGCCTTGCCGATACCACCGAACGTAGCGCCGCATTTGGTCATAGGCATCAAAGCTATTGTGCTCCACAAGACTTGAGGCAAGACAAAGCGCCATTGAAGTGTCGTCCGTCCATTGGCCGGGTTGGAGAGCAAACGGCCCGCCGCCCAGCATGTCACTAACGGGTATGAAAGTGCCGGGTCCTTGAAACTCCAACGTAGTGCCCAACGCGTCGCCAACGGCTAATCCCAACAGGCAACCGCGGTATCGTTCAAGCTGTGTGATCATCGCTCTGTGTTTTCCAATCGCGTACGTATTTCGCCTGCTCCTCCGTCTGTGGGGAGCGCGGATACAGCCATGACTTCGCCACGCCGCGCCACCAGTGTGCGATTTGCGCGAGGGCGGCTTCGCCTGTCATCCCGTGGCGCACGAGGTGGCAGCCCACCACCCCCCCCCGCCCCCCCAAGCCGCCCCAGCAGTGCACATACACGTTGTGCCCGTCGGCTAGCGCCTCGTCGAGCATGTCGAGGATGTGGGCCATATCGTCCGCGTCGGGCACGCTCATGTCGCGAATGGAAATACGCCGATGCTCAACCGTTATGCCGCGCGCAGCAGCTTCGTCACGAAGCATCTCAACGTACGACTCCAACCCGTCGCGCGGGTCGGTCAAATCCAAAAAGAAAGTGATGCCAGCATCGAGATAGCCGCACAGCTTCTCGCGCGCGGCGGTGCTTTCATACGCGCCGGGATATTCGCCGGCGAGCAGTCGCCCAGGCTGAACCCAGTAACAGTTGCGGTGTGGGCGAGGGTGGTCTTTTGTCATGTTGAGGTAGAGACGCCCCGGCCTAAGCGAAGCGGCGGCGTCTCTACGGTGAGCGTTAAGGTCGCGCGTTGCTTGCCAGCACCATCAACGTAACGACGATGCCGAAGAAGGCGACCAGCGCCCCGCGCCAGTTGAGTCCTTCGTTGGCTTGCGGCTGTTGCCGGATTGTCACTGCGGTGCGCTGTAACGAGTCAATCACGCGCCGGCTGATGTACAACTGCACTTGCAGCCAGACCACGTAAAGGATGAGCACGATGGCGAGGATGGTGATGAGATCATTCATGTCAACCTTCCTTTGCGATGAGGCTTTCCAAATCGAAATTGGCAGCGCGCACCCGGTGCATGCCGGCGTCGGCGAAGCGTTGATACGCGGCATCAGCCTGCTCGGTGAAATCCACCACGCCCGGCACCACCACCGGCGAGGTGCAGTCTTCGAGCAAGTACACTTTCTGTGCGAGTGCCGGATCATGCAGACGGATGTCGTCGAGCAGGTGCTGCACCGTCCAGGCCACACAGTGACTCTTCGCCTGACCGGCCACGATGACGGCATCGAAGCTCAAGAGTTGATGGATGAGCGATGTGTTTTGTTCTCCCAGCGGTTGGCCGTCCGCATCCGCTAACACTTCCGGGCCGAGCGCGGAGTAGTGTTCGGTCAACGGTTCGAAGCCTTTGAGTTGAAAATCCGGCTGCGCGGAGCGGGCCAAGCTATGAAAGAAAACAGCTTCTTCGACCGCCGAGACCAGCGCATGCCCGATGCCGCCCAACATGGCATGATAGGGCCACACGGTCAGCGCGTACTGCCCGCCGCGTTGCAGCGTGCGCGTGTAATGCAACAGATGTCGCTGGGCGTATTCGACGTTCACGCCCAGGGTTTCGGCCAGTGCGGGATTGAACCACCACACGCCGCGCTCGATGTCCTCCGCTGTGATTTGAGTATGGGGCGCGGGATGCTGGCCGGCGGCGTTGATCAAAAATGTGGGATGAAAGACTTGCGCGGCCTGATGCGTATCCAGCGTGGCGACGATGTGTGTGATATGTCCGAGATTGCGATAGATGAACTCCACCAGCCGCTGGTTGTCATCCACCACGCCGGTGCCCGTGCGTCCGCTGACGTACAGTTCAAAATCCGGCAGGCAAAAGGTATTCTGCACATCAATCAACAGCAGCGCGATGCGGACCGCATCCTCCGCGGCGGGGCGTAGCCCGTGTTGACGCGCCCACTGCTTGGCCTCGACGGCGCGCTGAGCATAGGGCACGCGATACACGTTAGCCACCGACTGTGGGTCGTAGTGTAGAGGGATGGGCAGCGGCATCGTCAAACTCCTTTGGTGTCAGTCGGACACTATTTTTATCCAAAACAAATGGCGCGGCGCGCCTTTGGTGTATTACTGACACGAATTGTATCGCGGGCAGCGGATGTGTCAAGCTCGATTTTCTGACGCCTGCCGGACGGTTACGGAAACAACCGCCGCGCTTTCACCTGAGTGGGCGCATTCTTTTTGTAGCGATACAGCCGGGCAGGCCGGCCCTGCCCCTCGCCTTCGCGGAGGCGGCTGGTTTCCACCAGCACCCCGGCCTCGGCGATCCGTCGGCGGAAGTTGCGCTTATCGAGTTTTTCGCCAAGCACAATTTCATAAGCCGCTTGCAACTCGCTCAGCGTAAATTCGTTCGGCAGCAGTTCAAAGCCGACGGCGGTGTATTCCAATTTGTAGCGCAGCCGCTGGAGCGCGTAGTGCACGATGTCGGCGTGGTCAAAGGCCAACGCGGGCAAATCGGATACCGAATACCAGGCGACCTCGGCGGCGTCATCCCCGGCCCGAGCGGTCACATCATCGGGGACGAGGGCGAAATACGCCACGGTGACCACTCGCCCGCGCGGGTCGCGCTTTGGCGCGCCAAACGTATAAAGCTGTTCGAGGTAGACCTCGCGCACGCCGGTCTCCTCCTCCAGCTCCCGGCGCGCGGCGTCGTCGAGCGACTCGTCGTGATGCACAAAGCCGCCGGGAATGGCCCACTTGCCTTTGAACGGCGGCATCCCACGCCGAATGAGCAGCACCTGCAAATCCTTTTCGCGCAGACAGAAAATGACGACATCGACCGATAGGCTGGGGCGGTCAGCGGGCAGATAGCTTTTTGGCATAGTCATTGAATTGGTGTGCAATACACACGAATTATAGCCGGGTCTTTTGGCTGCGCCAAATCGTGCTATAAAATGATGGATGCTGTTGACCAGGCCCCTCGCTGCACGGCGCGCGTCGCCCGCTGATCGGAATGCCATCCAAGCGCTCATCCGTCACGAGCCGTATCTGCACACGCATCTGGACTGGCGACCGGTGGAGGACTGGCTGGGCACTGAACCGTTCGTGGTGGCGGAACGCGGCAGCCGGATGGTGGGCGCGCTGGCCTGCCCGCCCGATATGCCCGACGTGGCTTGGGTGCGGCTGATGGCCGTGGCGGACGGCGTTGCGCCGCAGAAGGTGTGGGAGGTGTTGTGGCCGGCAGCGCAGCAGTCGTTGCTGGCGCAGGGCGTGCAGTCAGCGGCGGCGCTCAGCCTCGACCCGTGGACGGAGCCGCTGTATCAATCCGCCGGCATGACTCGCACCCACGATGTGGTGGTGCTGAGTCGCAACGTGTGGACGGCTTTGCCCGAACCAAACGGCGCCCTGTTATCGAGCGTCACCCTTCGCGCCGCCAACCCGGCAGATACGGCCGCCATCATGCAGACGGATACCGCCGCGTTTGTATCTCCGTGGCAACTCTCTCCCGTGATGATCCGGCTCGCCATCGCCCAGGCTGAATACGTGAGCGTAGCGGAGACGGACGGGGGCATCATCGGTTATCAACTCGCGACGCCAGGGCAGGGTGGGGTGCACCTGGCGCGGCTGGCGGTCTGCCCGCAGTGGCAAGGGCGCGGTCTCGGGGCAGCGTTGGTGCGGGATTTGATGGCGTATTGTTCCGGACACGGCAAGCGCGAGATCACGGTGAACACCCAGCACAACAATCGCGCGTCGCTGGCCGTGTATCAAAAGCTGGGCTTTGAATTGACGGGCACGCGCCTGCCAGTGTATCAATTGGAGCTAAGGTGAGTAGGGATATGAGCAACGTCATGGCCGATGAACGCACAACGCCGCGCAGTCCGGGCCGGTTGTTGCCAAACACGCGCTTGCGCCAATTGCTGCTGGCGATTGAAGATGTGACGCGGCGGAGCGGCCTGCTGTTTGTGCTCCGCCAGGCGCGGATGCAGCGCTATGCGACGCTGTTGCCGGAAGACAATCGCGAACCGGAAATCACGGCTTCAGAGTATGCTGCGCTGTTGCGCGTGATCGAACGCTACTATGGGCGCGGCGCGCGCAGCACGTTGCTCCACATTGGCCGGGCGATGTTTCGGCAATTGCTCCTCCATCGCACACTGCGCCGCACAGTCTCGAAACCCTTCCTCGCACTGCGGTCAACGCTCGAACGGCAAGCTTCGGCGTTGCGCTGGCTAGCGGACGAATGGGCCTACCCCACCGGGCGCGTGATTATCGAGACCGGGGGCCAGCGGCTGGCGCTCGTGGATTTTGAAAGTGACGGCGCTTTTGGCCGGCAGACGAACGCGCCGATGTGCTGGGTGACCGTTGGCGCGGTGCAAGAAGCGTTGCACTGGGCCACCGGGCGTGAGTACGACGTGACTGAAACCGAGTGCAAAGCGATGGGCTCAGCCGCCTGCCACTTCGAAATTGACGAACACCCCCTGTAGTGATGGCCTACGGCACCTTGATGGCCGAAGCGAATTCACCCCGGCCGACGGTTGCCGAAACGTTGGCCTTGCCGGAAGCGCCCGGCACGACGTAGAAGATCGCCGTCTGCGCCAGCGTCTTCACCTGCTTCGTCTTGGGGTCCACCCAACTCACCGAACTTTTGGCGTACCACGCGTATCCCGCGCTCACGCTATAGCTCGTCCATTTCAAGTCTTTCAGGCCAGGAAACGTTTGCTTGGCCAGCTCCA
>JBQTJD010000064.1:0-1655 GCA_052387475.1 Anaerolineales bacterium
CATTCGTTTTCACTTCTTGTAGGCGCCCCGCCGTGTCGTAGGCATAGTCGAACGTCGTGATGGTTCCACTGATCGTCTCCACTTTCTGTGTGACGCGGCCGAGCTTATCACGGGTGAACGTGGTACTGAACACCGGCGAGCCGCTCACATTGGCCGTGTAGCCGCTCAGTTCGCCGAAGGTCGAATAACCGCGCGTAGCGGCAACGACGCCGAGCGTGGTACCCGTGATGAGCCCATGCTGCGGGCTTCTAGCAGGATGTTGAAAAAGGCCTTGCCTTTCTCGCTCTACGTAGTATAACGGCGCATCAGTCCACCCCCCTCCGAGGAGGCACGATGCGCGGATCCCTCAGCGGCCAACCGATGCTGTTTAGCTACCTCTCGCCCGAAGCCCGCGTGCCAGCCACCCATCCGTTGCGCCCGATCAAAGCCATGGCCGACCAGGTGTTGCAGAAGCTGTCGCCGACCTTTGAGGCGATGTACAGCCAGACAGGCCGGCCCTCGATTCCACCGGAACGCCTGCTGAAAGGCGAAGTGCTGATCGCGCTGTTCTCCGTTCGGGGCCATCGGCTCTTCTGCGAGATGGTGGACTACCACATCCTGTTCCGCTGGTTTCTGGACATGAGCCTCGATGAGCCCGTCTTCGATCACAGCACCTTCAGCCAGAACAGTGAGCGGTTGCTGACCCACGAGGCCGCCCAGAAGTTCTTTGATGCCGTGGTCCGGTCTGCTCGCGGAGAAGGGCTGCTCTCCGATGAGCACTTCACCGTGGATGGGACCCTGATCGAGGCGTGGGCCTCGCTCAAGAGCATCAAGCCGAAGGACGCGCCCGCGCCAACGGCCCCACCGGAGGATCCCGGCAACCCGACCGTCGACTTCCACGGAGACCGGCGCACCAATGCCACCCATCAGAGCACCACCGACCCGGATGCCTTGTTGGCCCGCAAGGGCATGGGCAAGGAAGCCAAGCTGTGCTTCTCTGGGCATGTCTTGATGGAGAATCGGCAGGGCCTCTGTGTGGACCTGCAGATCGCGCCGGCCACAGGGACGGCGGAGCGGGACACGGCGCTGCAGATGCTGCGGCGCCAGGCTCGGCGGGGGATTCGGCCGTGTACACTCGGGGCGGACAAGGGCTACCACACCAAAGACTTTGTCCGCCGCTTGCGGCGGCGCCGGATTCGGCCGCACCTCGCGCAGATCACCGGTCGGCACACGCCGGGCTTGGATGGACGGACGACACGGCACGTGGGCTACACGCTCAGTCAACGGATCCGCAAACGGGTGGAAGAGATCTTTGGGTGGCTGAAGACGATTGGAGGCTTGCGCAAGACGCGATTCCGCGGCGTGGCGCGCACACAGCATGCCGCCTACCTCGTCGGCGCGGCCTACAATCTGCTGCGCATCAGTCGGCTGTTGACTCCAGGAGTCGCACCATGAGCCGCTCCACCTTGCAGTCCCATAACGCAGCCCCCTGCCGAGGAACGGAGAGAGCGGCGCGGGCACGCCCCAGGCCTCGCCGTCAGGTCCAAGAAGACCCACATCCATCATTGCAACCAAGTTTTTCAACATCCTGCTAGGAGTCTGCGCTGATGAGCCCGATTCGGATCGCGTACCGGACAAGGCCGGCAATATCATGAATATCCAACCGCTGCATTAGC
>JBQTJD010000065.1:0-8253 GCA_052387475.1 Anaerolineales bacterium
GCATGTTTATGTGCCCGAATAGCGAATCCAATGTCGTGTCGTGCCGAACAGTCAACGATCACAAGCGGAACTAATCGCCCATCAGCCATGATAGTCGTTGCAACGGCAGCCTCAGACACAATGGGAACGGGAATGTGTTCCAGCCTGTCGCGTTCAATCTCGATTAGTTTCCAATCCTTCTTTTTCATCAATAGTCTCATTCACTACTATTGGCTCGATTTGGAATTGGCCTCCTACGGTATCTATTACTTTGAAAGTATACGTGTTTACGAGAAAGCTATCCATCATCAGTTCACTTGCTCTGAAGAGGGCACTCCCTTTCAAGGTCTCGTGATTGCCGATTTTGGCGGGCAACGTAAAAGGTGCTGTCTTGAGACCGGGAAAATTGGACGCTACACCTGCATCATGCCTTAGTACGACATTTGTTCCCGTTTCACTTTCGAGTGCCAACTCAATCGCACGCAATGAGTTGTCAGCCTCGGATTGGTTACTCACGCTAACTTGAAAAACATATACCCGATATTGCTCATCCCTAAAGCGCTTCAGGATTGCGGTGTGCAGGTAGATCTTCAGGTCTGACTTCCTGCGAGCATCTTGTTTCAGGGCTAACTCCAGAGAGGCATTTGCTATTTTGTTCGCACGAGCGCTGAACCAGAGTGCTGTTATTGCCACAATGGATGAAATGACTGCGGCAATTGCTGTAAGTGGATCACTCATGGTCTTTCCTTTACCCCCTCGCCTTCGTCCTTCCGCGCGGGCGGGCGTTGCTGCGCGGGGGGCGCGTACCCGCTGGGCCGCGCCCGGTAACCGATTCGCCGGCGTCAATCTGCCGCTCGAGGCGCTCCAGCCGGCGGATCTTCTCCCACTCCGGCGTATCGCCGTCGTCCACCATCGCCTGCCGCAACTCGATGACCTGATCGCGCAGCAGCGCCGCTTTCTCGAACTCTAGGTTCTGCGCGGCGGCCTTCATCTGCTTTTCGAGTTCGGTGATGAGTTTGGCGAGTTCGTCCTTGGGCAATGCTGCTGGAGTGAAGACGGCCCCATCGGTGCGATACTCGCCCTTCTCATCGGCCAGTGCATGCACGCGTTCGGTGAGGTCGCGGATGCTCTTGACGATGGTGGCCGGGACGATGCCGTGCTCGCGGTTGTAGTCCTCCTGAACCTTGCGGCGCCGGTTGGTCTCGTTGATGGCGTTCTTCATCGAGTCCGTCATCTTGTCGGCGTACATGATGACCTTGCCGTTGACGTGCCGCGCCGCGCGGCCCACGGTCTGGATCAGCGAGGTGGTCGAGCGCAGAAAGCCTTCTTTATCCGCGTCGAGGATGGCGACCAACGAGACTTCGGGCAGGTCGAGGCCTTCCCGAAGTAAGTTGATGCCGACGATGACATCGTATACACCGAGCCGCAGGTCGCGCAGAATCTCCACGCGCTCAAGCGTGTCCACCTCCGAGTGCAGATAGTGCACCTTGAAGCCCAACTCCAACAAATACTGTGACAAGTCTTCCGACATGCGTTTGGTCAGCGTCGTCACCAGCGCGCGTTGCCCCTGCTCGATGCGTTGGCGCAATTCGCCGATAAGATGATCCACTTGCCCCTTTACCGGATGCAGTTCGATTTGCGGGTCCACCAGGCCGGTCGGGCGGATGATCTGCTCGACGGTCTGCGTGGCGCGTTGGGTCTCGTATGGGCCGGGCGTGGCGGAGGTGTAGATCACCTGCCCGAAGCGCGACTCGAACTCGGGAAATGAGAGCGGGCGGTTGTCGAGCGCGGAGGGCAATCGGAAGCCGTACTTCACCAGCTCACCTTTGCGCGAACGGTCACCGCCGAACATGCCGCCGATCTGCGGCACCGTCATGTGCGATTCGTCAAGCACAAGCAGGAAATCGGGCGGGACGTAGTCCACCATCGTCCACGGCGGCGAGCCGGGCGCGCGCTGATCGAGGTGGCGCGAGTAGTTCTCGATGCCGGAGCAGTAGCCGACCTCCTTCAGCATCTCGAGGTCGTACTTCGTGCGCTGTTCGATACGTTGCGCTTCGAGCAGCAAGTCGTTGTCTTTGAACCACGCCACGCGCTCTTCGAGTTCGGCCTCGATGTCTTTGATCGCCTGTTGAAGTTTCTCGGCTTCGGTAATGAAGTGCTTGGCCGGGAATAATTCGAGCGTCTCGCGCTCGTTGAGCACCTCGCCTGTCAGCGGCTGGAACTCGACGATGCGCTCGACCTCATCCCCGAAGAAGGTGATGCGGTAGCCAAAGGAGTCGGTGTAGGCCGGCATCACCTCTAGCGAGTCGCCGCGCACACGGAAGGCGCCGAGCTTCAAATCCATGTCGTTGCGTTCGTAATGGATTTCGACCAGGTGGCGGAGCAACGTGCTGCGCCGAACCTTCTCGCCTTTCTTGAGCGTGATGACGTCCTGCACGTACGCCTCCGGCGAGCCGAGGCCGTAGATGCACGAGACCGAGGCCACGATCAACACGTCCTTGCGCGAGAGCAAAGCAGTGGTAGCCGCGAGCCGCAGCCGTTCAAGCTCCTCGTTGATCTGCGTCTCTTTTTCAATGTACAAATCGTGCCGGGCGACGTAGGCTTCGGGCTGATAGTAGTCGTAGTACGAGACGAAGTATTCGACCGCATTCTCGGGGAAGAACTCTTTGAACTCGGAGTAGAGTTGCGCGGCTAGCGTCTTGTTGTGCGCCATCACGAGGGTGGGGCGCTGAATGTGCTCGACAACCGAGGCGATGGTGAAGGTCTTGCCGGTGCCGGTCGCGCCGAGCAGCACCTGGTGTTTCTCGCTGTGCCCCAGCCCGGCCACCAATTTCTCGATGGCCTGCGGCTGATCGCCCATCGGCTTGAAGGGAGAATGTATTTTAAATGGGGGCATTTGTACTTGTCCGATCACTCAGCGGGGAGCCAAAACGAATGTTCCAATTTTAGCATACGGCTTCGCGAATGTCCGCCGAAATAAAAAGCGGATGGCCGAGACAACCAGCCATCCGCCATCCGCTATTCGCCATCGGCCAGTGTGCTATCGAACGTCAAAACTCAAGCCGGGGTTCAATCCGCTGACCAGCACCTGCGTCGGGTCGCCGATGCGCGGGAAGTACACGCCGTAATTGGCGTTGCCGCTTACGGCGATAAAGTAGAAGCTGGTCGCATCCACCCATTCCAAACCCACGATCGTCAAGCCAGCGCCAAACTCCTGCAGCGCGCCGTTCTGCCGCAACAGGAAGTTGCCACCCTCCGGCACGATGCCGTACGCGTACCACTCCGAGTCCGGCGACCAGCCCCAGCCGTTGGCCGAGAGTGAGTTGCTGGCAAAGACGGTCGGGTTGCTGCCATCTGCATTCGTCAGCCACAAGTCGGTCACGCCCTCGCGGCTCTGACCGTAGACAAGCCGTTGTCCATCGCGCGACAGCCACGGCCCAAGCGGGCCGCCGAAGACGAAGTTGCCCGGCAACCGCCCGACCGTATCGGCGGCGTTGCCGTCGGCGGAGACACGGAAGATCGAAAGGCTGCTATCCGCCGCGAGTGGGTCGGCAGAGGGGACGGCCACGCTGAGGTACGCACTGTCCGCGCTCCACACCACCAGCGGTTTGTATTGATACTCGCTGTACGTGATGATGGCCGGGAACTCGATGACATTGTGGCGGTCGCTGCCATCGGCGTTCATCCGTTGAATTGAAGTTGCCCCGGACACCGCAATCCGGTGCCCATCCGGAGAGAGAGTGAAGTCGCCGCCTTCATCTTTCGGCAGCACGTTAGTCACGTCACCACTCTCCACATCCACACGCCACAGGTCGTTGTTGATGTATTCGCCCGGGCCTGTGATTTGGCCCGCCGCCGGTGCGAAACGCGTGTCGAAGAACAGCACATGCGTGCCGGCCTGCCATTGAAAAGACTTCGGTGTATTGATCCATTGCGCGTCAGAGTTCGGAATGTTCGCGCCATTGGCTAGCATCCGCCGAGGCAGGCCGAGGCCGTTGTTGCCCGTCAGCCCGCGCACATCCACCGCCCACAGCTCGCCGATGCCGGTGTTGGGATCACTGGTGAGGTACGCCACCCACGCGCCATCCGATGAGATGGCGACGTTTTCGATGCGGTTCGGCGCGGTGGCTTCCGCAGTCGGGATCGCCGTGGCGCCCTCGCCGAGGCAGAACGCGCGCATGTCGTTGGCATAGGCGATGGAACAGGCAAAGCGCGGCGCACTTATCGGGGTGAATTGCAGCGTCCCCAGAATCTGGTCGAACGGAGGCGCGGCCTCAGCCGGCAGCGGCACGATGACATCGGCCTGGCCGGAGGTCTCGTTGCGGCCGACCGCGTGCAGTGTGAAGGTGTAAAACCTGCCTTCACGCTGGAAGAGGTACGCCAGATACTCGTGCGGGATGTTGCCGCCGACGGCGCCGTAGTAGCCGCGAATGCGGGTGGCGGTGAGATTGCCGATGCCGATCTCCGGCTCGGTGCTGTTGACGACCGGACAATCACCCCGGCACTCCAGCGGGTCGAGGGGGCTGACGGTGAACGAGATGTTCTCGCCGAGGTAGCCGAATGACCCATCGTCCGCCAGCAGCGTGACCGGCCAACCGGCTGGGATTTGCAGCTCAAACCCAAACGCATCGTTGCGATAGGTCTGCGTGTTGCCGCTGGGCGCTGTGTTTTGAAAAGTGATGGTCTGCATGACCCAATCGAAGCGTTGGCCGTCGCGCGGGCGAATGGAGAGGCCGATAAGTTTGCCGTTGTGCGTGACGAAGTACCACTCAGCCTCGGGCGCGCTGCCGCCACCGATGACGGTGCGCTTGCCAGGCTTGCCGCCCACCGTCGAGTCGATGATGGGGTTGGCGGGGCACACGCTGCATTGCTGTTGAGCAAACTCCTCGATGGTGAACGCTTCATTGGCTACGATAAGCTGGCTGAGGCCCGGCCCGCCGCTGCTGCCGGCATCCGGCCCCAGCGTGTACAGGCTGAAGCCCTGCATCTGCACCGGGCCGGAAACCTGCCAGCCTGCCGGAATCAGCAGCGATACACCGGCTTCGGCCAACGTGTAGGGATTGGCGTCTGCCGGAACGGGTATGATCGTGGCTGTGGGGAGCGGGGCGGCGGTGGGTGTGCTCGGCGGCGCGGAGGCCGTCGGTGTCTCCACGCCCACCTCCACCGGGTTGCACGCGGCGATCAACATCGCCAACAAAGTAATCAAAAGAAAACGAGTCTTCATGTTAGCCTCCGTAGTTCAGGCTGAGTGTAGGGTCATCTCGTCACAGGCATGTGGCGGGACTGTCACAGATTGGTGACAGTCTATATTATCCGCGTAATGCTCAATGGCGGTCGCTGTAGGGGAGACAAAAAAGTGGACAAACACAGCGATGATGGGCTAGCCCACTCATTCAATGTCACGGCCTCAGCGTGGGATCGGTCCATACGTCGCCACCGGTATGCTCAGGCCCAAGGACGTAGATCAATCCGTCGGGCCTCCTGATGTAGCACGTAGCATACTTGGCCTTTGTGTCACATTGATGTGCAGCATTGGATACAGCAAATTCCTCGCCGAGCGCCCAACCCAAACGGTCACGCACGACTTGCATCGGTGACACATATCCCGTTCGCCACGCAAGGCCAAAGCCGCGCACCGGTTGATAGAAGCCAGCCGGTGGGATGATGTCCGGATCGCTCTCCGACATGCCGGGGAACCATTGATTCGATAGACGATCCCAGCGATACCAGTGCGTGTCGTCGTAGAGAATGTAGACAGAGTCATTCCACTGCGTCCACAACATCAGGCCGTGTTCGAAGTGCTGTGCTTGCATCGTGGTGAAGTGCGCGGGCCACGGGCAATCGGCGGGCGGGTTGGGGAAAAACCACGTATCGGGGCAATTGAGGGTGGCCATCGCGCTGGCCCAAGCGTGCTTGTCGCCGGTACTGGTCGTCAAAATGTAGGTCAAGAAGTTGCGCGCCTCCACCGAGGTGGTGAGGACGAGCGTGTCTGAGGGCGGCCCGGTGTGGATCGTCGGCCCCCAACGGCCCAACGGGTCGAGGGTGCTGATGGTCACCGAGTCGCCCGTCGTCGCCCACATCAACGTGATCGGTTCACCGGGATTGACATGATCGGGTACGATCGTGAACTGAAGAATGACCGGCGTGGCGGGCGAGAGCGTCACCGTCGCGTTTGGTGGCATCTCACTGACCGTTGGTGTTGTGGTCGCATTCTGCGTCGGACTTGGTGTTTCAGTCGGAAGGGCGCGGTGATCGGCGATGAAATGGCATCGAGCAGCGGTGTGGCGGTCGCCACGAGTTGAGTCAGCACGCTTGGCGTCAAGGTGATCGGGGCCGGCGTCGGTGTGCCGGTCGTCGGCACCGCGCACGCAGCCAGCCCCAGACTTACGATGATGACGGCGCCTCTTCGAAATCTCAGCATCTTGCCCTACCATTGCCGCCAGTTCGCTTTGAAATACTCCACCACTGGGCCTTCGGGCAAACGGAGATAGCAATGCTGCCCGTTGCCGTCTTTGACTTCGCATTGCAGCACCGCCGCGTAATTGAACTCAAGCTCCACCGCCCAGCCCAGCACATCACGTTGCGCGGGCACGCCCGGTGCGCCGATGCGCCACAAAATCCCGAAACCGCCCACCGGCGGCGGTGTGCCGACCGGTGTTGGATCGCCGCTGAGCGGGCCATTCACCGTCAACAGTGATCCCGAGGTGATGCCGGTGAAAATAAAATAGCGATCGGCGATCTGAAACCAAATCATCCGCCCGCGTTCAAAGCGTTGCGCGGCGGCGTTCGATGACTGGGCAGCGGACTCGGGGCAGCGCGCCGGCACCAGTGCGCTGAAGAACCACGTATGCGCGCACGGCGTTGGTGTGATCGTAACTGTCGGGCTGGGGGAAGGAGATGGAGTCTCGCTTGGCGTGATGGTGGCTGTCGCAGTGCGGATGACGGGACGCCGGGTGCTCGTCGGCGGAACCGGTGTCTCGCTTGGCGGCGGCGTCTCGGTCGGCGGCGTGCTCGCTGTGACCGTCGTTGTCGATGTGCGCGTGGTCACAATCCTGATCACTGGCTCAACCAGCGCCGTCACCGAAGGCGTCGGCGTGATTACGAAACCGATCTCAATCGGGCCGCACGCCGTAAGCCACACGCTCAACGCCGCTGCCCATACGAGCCAGCTTCTCACCCGATCAGCCTCCCTCGGCTGCCGAACGCCCGCATCATCTCAAACGCCCACAACGCGCCATCCGGCCCGAGCATCGCGTATGCCAGCGCATGCGCCATCATCAATACGATTTTCAAGATCAGAACTTTCATCGTTATCAGCACGTTTATGAGGTGACTGTCACCGGCTTCCAAGCCATGTCTCGTAGAGACTGCAAGACCGGTGACAGTCACCTGATGTAGAGGTTGTTTAACCAATCATCGTGACAGACGTTCGCGCTGAGGAATACGGTTCCGGCGGGGCGTGTTACAGCTCGGTAACAAATGGGTGCGGACGACTACGGGCAGAGCAAAGTGAAGTGGTTCGCTTGCAATCGTGTGTTTGCTATCGGCTTTGGATAACTCCAAGGTAATCATCTACGGCAAATCCACCTCGGTTACGCCGTAAAGTTTCATTGTGTTTCTCCTAAACTTCACTTCGAATCTTTGGGAAAAATACTCAACTGCTTGAAACAGGGCTTCCAATTCGTCAGCCGGAACAATTCTCCTCGCCGCTAATTGCTTAAGTCTGACACTTGGGCTTGGCAGGTACGACAACAGATCACAGAGGAGGTCTGCTGCTCGTTCGTCATTCATGGAAAGGACATGATGTATCGCTTTGATAATATTTGCGATTTCTTCATCTCGCGCCTGAGATAAACGCAGCACGAAGAATTCCCGTTGTGATTCTGAGACTGCAGGGAAATACCACGACAAACGAAAGCCGGCATCGGCCAATACTTTGGGCTCGCTGTGGGAAGCGAGCAGGATGTTAGTTAAGCGTTTCCACGCCGCCTCTTTGCTCTCTTGAACTTGTGGTGTATTGCCCCTTCGTCTCTTTTCCCTCTGCTTGTCGGCAAGCTGCTTCACTTCGCCAGACGATACTGGTGTCCCATAAAACTTCATAATGAACTGCGAAATTCCGTGTGCAATATTTCGTGAGTTAAGTTCGTTGCCATTGTCTAGTGCCTCGGTTACATGATAGGGTCCGTTGTTCTGAAGTATTCGCCGTGCACAGTCGGTCAAATTGAACCACACCGCTTTTTTTGGTAGTGTCCCTGTAACGGGTACAAAGCGAAA
>JBQTJD010000066.1:0-2948 GCA_052387475.1 Anaerolineales bacterium
TGCCCGTCGAACGTATCCGGCTGCAATTGCGGCGGCAGCGCGCGGCGCATGGCCTCCGGCGCGATGGGCCAGTGCGCGAAGAGCAGGTTGTACCACGTCTGCCACATTACCCCGCCACCGGGCGGCACGGGGTACGGACGGTGGGAGGTTTGGGAGAGGAAGGGGGGCACTGAGTTAGCAGTCAACAGTCAATAGTGAACAGTGAACAGTAAACAGTTGGCCATCATCGTTTACTGTTCACCGTTCACTGACTACTGTTCACTCCCGATACGGCACACTGACCACGCGCTTCCGCAACGCGTTCTCCAATTCTCTAATCTCCAAGCGCACGCGTTCGACCGCCGTGTTCAACGCCACAGTCATCGCGGCCTTGTCGGTGCGGCGCTTGAGTTCCACGCCGCCACTTTGCAACGAGCGCTCACTTACTGTCACGCGCACCGGCAGACCGATAAGGTCGGCGTCTTTGAACTTCACGCCTGCGCGCTCGTCGCGATCATCGAGCAACACCTCGACGCCCTGTGCGCTCAGGTCGCGATAAAGCTGCTCGGCCTGCTGCTCACCGCCGGGCAGGGCCACGAGGTGCACCTGATACGGCGCAATCGTGATCGGCCAGATCAACCCGGTCTCATCGTTCGCGTGCTCGGCGACGCACGCCAGCAGCCGCCCCACGCCGATGCCATACGAGCCCATGATCACCGGCTGGCTCCGCCCGTCTTTATCGAGGAAGGTTGCACCGAGCGAGTCGCTATAGCGCGTGCCAAGCTTGAAGATGTTGCCGACTTCCACGCCGCGCTCGGCGCGCACCGGCGAGCCGCAGTTCGGGCAGCCGCTCCCCGCGTCCGCTGCTGCAATATCGGCGACAATATGCGCGGTGTAATCGCGCCCGTAGTTGGTGTTCCGCAAGTGATTGCCGGCCTCGTTCGCGCCGGCCACTAGGTTGGGCGAGGCCGGAATGGCATCGTCCACGACGACGATCATTTTTTTGGCGTCGAGACCGACGGGCGAGGCGTACCCCGGCGCGGCCCCAATCGCGCGGATCTCTTCGTCGCGGGCAGTCCGCAGCTCCTTCGCCTTTACCACGTTGCCGAGCTTGGTCTCGTTCACCTCCATATCCCCACGCACCACCGCGAATACGAACCGGTCAACGGCTTGCTCGCCCTCGGTCAGTGTCGCGACCATGAACACCGCTTTGGCCGTTTGCGCCGCAGGCACACTGAGAAACTCTGCTAGCCCTTTGATCGTGTTGACGCCGGGCGTGCTAACCTTTTCCAGCGGAAGCGCGACCCTAGGTGTAGCCGCCGGCTTGCTCAGTCGCGCCATCTGCCGGTTGGCTTTGTAGCCACAGCAGTCACACAGGATGAGAGTATCTTCACCAACCCCGGTGAGATACATGAACTCGTGCGCGAGCTTGCCGCCCATCATGCCCGTGTCGGAGGCCACAGCGATGACGGGCAGCCCGGCGCGGTTGAAGATGTTGTAGTAGGCCTGATAGTGCGCGCGGTATTGTCTGTCCAGCCCCTCCCAATCGGCGTCGAGGCTGTAGCTGTCCTTCATCGTGAACTCGCGCACGCGGATTAACCCAGCCCTTGGCCGGGCATCGTCGCGCCACTTCGTTTGGATGTGATAGACCAGCCTCGGCAGTTGCCGGTACGACTTCACTTCCTTCCGCACCAAATCGGTCAACACTTCTTCGTGCGTCATCGCCAGCGCCATATCGCGTCCCATGCGGTCGGTGAAGCGGCCCATCTCCGCGCCGATCTGGTACCAGCGCCCGGTCTCCTTCCACAGGTCGGCGGGATGAATGACGGGCATCAACATTTCCTGCCCGCCGATGGCGTTCATCTCCTCACGGATGAGGGCTTCGATTTTGCGCGCGACGCGCAGGCCCAGCGGCATGAGGCTGAACAGCCCCGCCCCCAGTTGGCGGATGAAGCCCGCGCGCAACAGCCAGCGGTGACTGGCCGTCTCGGCGTCGTTGGGCGCCTCACGAAGAGTGGTGCTAAAGAGTTGGCTCAATCGCATGGGTTTAGTCCGTTTCTGTTGTTGGTGTCACCCTGAGCGTGTATGCAAAGCCTGCGCATTTCGCACGTCTCATCGCGCGAAGGGTCCTATTGGTTTTGAGGCGGCCCTTCGCGCGAAGCGAGCCGGGCAGGGCGAGGGCCGCGCCAACGCGCTCAGGGCGACATGACTTCCGACCGGGATACAACTGGATCGCAACGTGTCACCGATTTTAGCATTTTGCCGGGGTTGCTATAATGCAAACGGTCTGCGCCCGTGTCTGCCAGCAGGCGCAGATAAACATTCATGCCATCCTCAACCCCTCACCCCGACACGTTGCCTGCCGCCGTCCTCCGGCTGACCCCGCTGGGCGAATGGGTGTACGCCAATGCCGCGGGCCGCGAGCTGTTCGACGCCCTTGCGCCGGCCTTGCAACCCATCGTCGCCCGTGTGGCTGGCACTGGTGAGGCCGAGGCGCATGAGCATCGCGCGGGTGAGCGTGTGTATGTGTGCCGTTTCGCGCGCGCCGCCGATGGCCCGTATGTGGATGTGGTTGGACAGAGTGTGGCTCCGGCGCTTTTGTCCAACGGCAACACGCCGACCGAACTGGAACTTCAGCAACTCAACGCCGAGATAGCGCACCGCATCGGCGAGCATGGCGCCGAACTGGAAAACGCCAACCGCGCACGGGCCGCCGAGCGTGCCCAACTCGCACAACGCGTGGCTGAGCGCACCGCCGACCTGAGCGCCGCCAACGCCGAACTCGCCCGTGGCGCGCGCGCCAAAGACGAATTCCTCGCCAGCATCAGCCACGAACTGCGCACGCCACTCAACACCATCCTGGGCATGACCGAGGCCTTGCAGGAAGGGGTGTTCGGCCATCTCTTCGACGAACAGCGCGACGCGTTGCGCAACATCGAGGAGAGCGGACGGCACCTGCTGGAGATGAT
>JBQTJD010000067.1:0-3588 GCA_052387475.1 Anaerolineales bacterium
GCGGAGTTTGCCTTCAGGAAATCCAGAGAAGCCTTGCATGCCGTATGGCAAGTGATTAGGGGCGAGGGATTAACCCCTAATCCCTCGCCCCTAATACTTGCTCAAATCCACCCGCGCCGCGTTCTCAAACTTCGCCAGCTTCTCCAAAAAGACCAGGTCTATGCCAAGGTGCGTCGGGCCGTTGCGGTGTTTGGCGACAATGATCTCCGCGATCCCCTGTTTGCTGGGTTCTTTCTCGGGATCAAAGCGATGAATGAACATGACGATGTCGCTATCCTGCTCAAGACTCCCACTTTCGCGAAGATCAGACAGCATTGGCCTTTTATTCTCCCGTTGTTCCACGGCGCGCGAGAGTTGCGCGCCCGCGAGCACCGGAACGTTGAGTTCACGCGCCAGTTGCTTTAGGCCGCGCGAAATCGCCGAGACTTCCTGAACACGATTTTCATTCCGGCGCCCGTCGCCCTGCATCAATTGCAGGTAATCGACAATCACCAGATCGAGGCCGTACTCCTGCTCGATGCGGCGGCATTTAGCGCGCAGTTGCAGCGGCGAGAGCGCAGGCGTGTCGTCGAGATAAATCGGGATGTCGCTGAGGACGTTGGTGGCCTGCGTGAACAGTGGGAACTCGTCCTCGCGCAATTGGCCGAGCCGCAGGCGTTGCGAGTCGATGCCGGTTTCTTGCGACATCAGACGCTGCACCAGTTGCTCGTTGCCCATCTCCAGCGAGAAGATGGCCACGCGCTTGCGATAGAGTTGCGCTGCGTTCTTGGCGACGCTGAGCATAAAGCCCGTCTTGCCGCTGCCCGGCCGGCCGGCGATGATGAGCAAGTCCGACTTCTGCAGACCGCCCAGCACTTTATCCAAATCAATAAAGCCGGTCGGCACGCCAAAGAGTTCACCCTGATGCTCGAGGCGGTATTCAACTTGATGATAGTAGTCGCGCAGCACCTCGCCGATGTGCTTGAGGTCCTTGTTCATCCGCTGTTCGCTCACTGCGAAGACGGTGGCCTCGGCCTCATTGATGACCTCTTCGACATCGCGCGCTTCTTCGTAGGCGAGCTTGGCGATCTTCGAAGCGGCCTCGAGCAGGTTGCGCCGCATGGAATCGCGCTGCACGATGCGGGCATAGGCCTCGGCGTGCAGCGAGGTGGGGACGGTGTTGATGAGCTGCGTTAGGTAAGCAACGCCGCCGGCTTCCTCGAGTTGGCTGCGGCGCTCGAGTTCCTTTGAAACCGTCAACACGTCCACCGGCAGGCGCTGGTCTTGCAAATGCGCGTACGCGTCCCAAATCCAGCGATGCTTGATGAGGTAGAAGTCCTCGGGCTTGAGGATGGGCGCGACTTCGAAATAAGATTCGGGGTTGATTAGCACGCAGCCCAGCACCGCCTGCTCGGAGTCTTGCGAGTACAGGGTGGTGCGCAGGGTGCTCGGGCCGAGGTCAATCGCGTCGGTGTCGCTCATGGGGTCAATCAACGGATTGAACGGATTGTACTCCCTTCCGTTCAATCCGTTATCAATTCGCTCAATCGGTTGATAAAAAAAGGCCAGGCCGGTTGGATCACCGGACTGGCCCAGCGTGGCAGGCAGTGTTCAGTTCTCGCTCTTGCCTTTGTTCTCGAGGTCGTCCAAATCGAGCGTGTCGAGAAAGTCCGTAAAGGCATCCAGTTTGGTGTCATCGCCTTCAGCGGTGGCGCCCGAAGCCGCCGGCACACTCTCATCGCCTTCGACCTCGGCCTCCGGCTGCACGGCCGCTTTCTCCATCACCGCGTCATCGATATACACCGGCACGCGCAGCCGCACGGCCAGCGCCAGCGCATCGGAAGGCCGCGAGTCGATTTCCAGGTGCCGCCCGTTCGCCTCGACTACGATGCGGGCATAAAAGACTTCATTCTTGAGTTCCGAGATGACGATGTGCTCGACCTCGCCCCCCAGATCGGCGATGACGTTTTTCAACAGGTCGTGCGTCAGCGGGCGTGGCACTTCGGCTTCCTGCAAGGTAATGGTGATCGCGTCGGCTTCACACGGGCCAATCCAGATCGGCAGGTAACGGTCGCTATCCACGTCCTTAAGAATCACGATGCGGTGTTGCGACATCAAGCTGACACGGATGCTGTCAATAGTCACTTCTACCATGAGCGTTTCCACCTCAAGAGAAAAGCGTTTCGCAGGAAACTACCGTTTCACAGAAACGGACGTTTCTATAGAAACGTGCGAGGATTTTAGCACATCGAGAGGGCGCCAACAATGGCGGCCAACAATGGCGCGAGGCGCATGTTATACTCGCTCGCGTCCGATGAGGTCCACAGAAATTTACGTTGCGGGGGCGGCGGCCCTTTTGCTGTTGGGGGGCGTGCTGGCGTTGCTCATGGGAGCGAGCGCCCTTTTGCGTTCGCGCCAGCGCGGCAGCGTGTTTCGCCTGCGGCGTCAGGCCATGCTCTCTGGCTGGCGCAACATCACCTGGGGAACAATTCTGTTGATCGTGGGCGGGGCAGTGTGGTGGCTAGGACCATCCGTCGTGATGCTGATTGCGCCGCCGACCGCGACGCCGACGCTCTCTCCCACATCCACGGCTACCGCTCCCTTAACGCCAACACCAAGGGAAACCGCTACCCCTACTATAACCGTTCCCCTATCGGAGACGTTGCCCCCCTCGCAAACTATCACGCCGACCATCACTCAAACGCCGACCATCACGCCCACACCTGCGCTGCCCGCCATCCTCTTCCCACCCGGCACGCTCACCGTCACGCCGCCAGTGAATGGCGTCATCGCCAATCTGCGGATGAGTTTCCTCAACGAGTGCGGGAGCAATCGCGGTGTGGGCGACACGTTTGCAGTCAATGTAGAGGCGGTGTACGCGCTGTTCGATTACGACGGCTGGCTACCCGGCGCGCGCTGGACGAATGTGTGGTTGTTCAATGACCGGATTGTGTACGTCGAAACGCTGCTGTGGGATGGCAGCACTGGCGGTTGTGGCTTCGCGGACTACGACAACGCCGGCCAGGCGTGGGCGGTGGGGACGTACGAAGCGCAGATTTTCCTCGGCGACCGTTGGGTGGGGTCGAGCCGGTTTTTCATCGGCGTCCCGCCAACTCCACAGCCCTAGCCGATAGCAGATAGCTGATGGCGCTATCTGCTATCGACCATCAGCCATTTGCTACAGCCACCGCAATCTGCGCGGCGACTTGCGCGTTGTTTTGTAGCAGAGCGAGGTTGGCCGTTTTGCTTCCGCCCTGCGTCAGCTCGCTGATGCGGGTGAGCAGAAACGGGGTGACGGCCTTGCCGCGCACGCCAGCAGCTTCCACTTCTTTCACCGCCACGTTGATGGCGCGCTCCATTTCAGCATAAGGCTGTGCGGCCTCGACCGGGCAGGGCACGCACACCAGCAGCCCACCGCTCAGCCCCGAATCCCACAACGCACGCGCAATCGCCGCCACTTCTTCCGGTGAGTCCGCGCGAGCGTCCAAATATATTCCACTCTCACGCGAGTAAATGGCCGTGAACTCATCGGTTCTGTAGCCAATCACCGGAACCCCATGCGTCTCCTGCCATTCGAGCGTGGCGGGCAAATCGAGGATGGCCTTTGCG
>JBQTJD010000068.1:0-2475 GCA_052387475.1 Anaerolineales bacterium
TGCCCTCCGGATCGGGATTGGTGAAGTGCAGCGCGTCGGTGGTGTTAGCATACGCCAGCACCTCGGCCAGCGGCTCGGCGTCGCGGCGTTGCGCGTGTTCGAGCGATTCGAGGATGAGCACACCCGCGCCCTCACTCAACCCACAACCATCGCGCTCTTGGTCGAACGGGCGGCTGGCCCCGGCCGGCTCGGCGTTGCGGCGCGAGAGCGCGTTCATCCGGTCGAAGCCGCCGATGCCGAGCGGCGTAACGGCGGCCTCGGTGCCCCCGGCGATCATCACCTCGGCATCGCCGCGCCGAATGATCTCAAACGCGTTGCCGATGGCATCCGTGCCCGTGCTGCACGCCGTCGCCAATCCAAAGTTCGGCCCGTGTGCCCCGACGAGCATGCTCACCGTCACCGAGGCGGCGTCAACTGTGATCATCGGAATTAAGAGCGGGCTGAGGCGGCTCGGTCCGTGCTCATCCATTACTTTTTGCTGCGCGGTGTATGTCCAGATCGCCCCCGCGCCGGTGCCGATCAACACGCCTACGTCGCCGGCATTCGAGTCGTCAATCTTCAATTCAGCTTGCGCCAGCGCCTCTCGCGTCGCCGCAATCGCAAACTGCACGTTGCGGTCGGCGCGGCGCGCTTCCTTTGGCGACATGAAGTTGTGTGGGTCGAAGCCCAGCGCCTCGCCGGCGATCTTGACGCGGAACTGTTCGGTGTCGAAGAGGGTGATGGGCCGAATGCCACTGCGCCCGTCGCGGACGCTCTCCCATGCGGCGGGGACGTTCAACCCGACCGGGCTGATGACGCCCATACCGGTGACAACGACGCGGCGCACGGAGGCCAATGCGGAGCGCGGAGTGCGAGTTGGGTACATACAGTCTGTAGCGGATGCTAAATAAGCGACGTGATACTACATCGCCAGACTCAACGTGAAGACTACCATTGGCGGTTGATTGGGTAGAGTAAAGCGTTGAGTTTCAACGAAACCGCGGCTCGTAAAGAATTCACGAATAAACTCATCGTCTTGGAATTCCCGCGCCCAGAGACTGGCTGCTTTCAGCCCCCGCGCATCTTGCAGCAGCCGAGCATACAACAATGTACCCACTTCACCCTGTAAGTTGGCTGGACTTGAGACTACATAGACGCGTAACGATTGAGGAGTATCACTTTGCTGTTCAAGACAACCATACCCAACGGGTGTTTCGCTTTGAGTGGCGACATAGTGACGACGAAGGCGCTGTGACTCATCAACGGCTTTGCGAGACTCAAGCCAGTCGGCGTTTTCCTGAGCAGCAACAGGCACAGCCTGATTGGCAAGGTTGAGCAGCACATTCCAGTCGTCCTGCTGAAATGGACGTGTCTCTATCATGCGCCAGCCCTCCAAGCAGCCGGTGAAAGGTACTGCCTACTCTCGTTTTACTCGCAACCACACATTTCCAGTGCCGGTGTATATGTTGCGCGATTTCAGAGCGTCACTTCCGAACCACCGCATCCGTCATCTGCGCTACGCGGCTCATCATCGCCACGTCGTGCACGCGCACGATGTCGGCGCCGTTGGCGATGCACAGCGCCACAGCGGCGGCAGTGCCCTCCGCGCGCTGATCGGGCGGCAGGTCGAGTGTGTACCCAATGAAGGATTTGCGCGACGGCCCGGCGAGCAGCGGGTAGCCCAGCGCCTTGAACTCACCGAAGCGACGGATGAGTTCGAGATTCTGCTCGACAGTTTTGCCAAAGCCAATGCCTGGGTCGAGGATGATGCATCCCGGCTTCACCCCCGCGCGCAACGCCAACTCAATCGACTCAGTCAGCTCGTGTTTGATGTCTTCAATCAAGTTGTCGTACTCAACCCCAACGTAGCGCCCGCCGAGCCGCGCTTCCTGCACCGCGTCTTTCGGCTTGCTGCGGTTGTGCATCAGCACCACACCCGCGCCGCTCTCTGCCACGACGCGCGCCATGTCCGGGTCCATCCGCAGGCCCCACACATCGTTGACGAGCGTTGCGCCTGCCTCAATCGCCTGCCGCGCGACCTCGGCTTTGTAGGTGTCAATGGAGATAGGAACGGAGACGCGGCGACTCAGTTCGCCGATGACGGGGATGACGCGCCGCAACTCTTCGTCGAGCGGGGTGGGTTGGGAGCCGGGGCGCGTGCTCTCGCCGCCCACGTCGAGGATATGCGCGCCCGCGGCGACGTGCACCTCACCCTGCGCCACCGCTGCCGCGAGCCACGCTTCGCCATATGCCAAGCCATCTCCCGAAAACGAATCCGGCGTGACGTTGAGGATGCCCATCACGTACGTTTGTTTGCCCCACTCAAGAACAGCGTTTCCTAATTTCAGCATTTTGCAACCACCAAGACTCAAAGGCACGAAGATCACGAAGCTGTCTTGGTGCCCTTTGAGTCTTCGTGTCTTCGTGGTGAAAGACTCTTTGACAACAGCCAGATGTCGTGGGATACGTCGCCCAGCCGGTCACGCAACTGTGCGA
>JBQTJD010000069.1:0-2728 GCA_052387475.1 Anaerolineales bacterium
ATCAACGCGCCCACCCATTGCACTGGAGCGAGCGTTTCTCCGAGCAACATTAGCGCTGCTCCGACCCCAAAGATCGGAATCAAGTTGAAGGACATCGCGGCCAGACTTGCCGGCAGGCGCTGTAGCCCGATCAGATAGAGCCAATAAGCCAAGGCGTAATAGATCAGCCCGGACAGACCAGCCCACGCCCAGGCACTTATACTGATTCCTTCAAGCCCTGTTACACCCAATGACCATCGTTCAAAAGGCCAGATGATCATCGCCCAGAGAAGCGCAAAACTCTGCTGCACGGTCACCAGCACGGTCGGGGAAATCTCGTTTGCAATCCGGCGCGTGAACACAGTGTAGAGCGCGCAGCATGCCACACCCGCCAACGTGAGCGCGTTTCCGGCCAGCGTGCTGTTTGAGCCGCCCTCTGTTGTCAATCCGGCTACGAGTGTGACACCGATGAGGGCCATAGCGGACAGAAAGATTTGACGCCGGGTGAGGCGTTCACCCAGGACGAACCGAGCCAAGCCAACAATGAGAATCGGCTCTGCGGCCCACAGTAGAGTAGACATGCTGGCCGTTGTCATCGTTAGGCCGAGTAAACTTAGAGTGTAGGAGATGCCGGGGTTCAGCCAACCGAGCATGCCCGATACCAACAGCATTTTGTCCCACGCGAAGCATGGTCGTTGCAAGGCTACGACGACCCAAAGAAAAACGAGACTGACAGTGAGTTGCGTGACCAGCAAGGTGAGCGGGGGGATTTGGGCGAGGGCGCTTTTGCTCATCGCGGTGGCGACGCCCCAGCAGGCAGCGGCCAGAACCAACGCGACGATGGCCCGAAGGTCGGGGGTTTTGGTGGACATGTGACTGCTCCTGTGTGCTGCGCCACGCTGGCGCAGTGTGTGTTGTGTGGCCGACGTCATCAAAGACAGTCGGGAGCTGCCACATCGTCGTCACAACATCGTGAGCCAGGCATTCGGAGCAGCCGGCGGATCGTCATCTCTCACCTCCTTTCAGTTTGATTTTTGACCAGCACTATCGGCGGAAGTAGTTTGACACAAAGAACCACACATTCGCCGGGCGCTCGGCGAGGCGGCGCATAAAGTACGGATACCAGTGCGTGCCGTAAGGCACATACGCCCGCACCGCATAGCCTTCGCGCACCAGTTGTTCCTGCAACTCACGCCGCACGCCGTACAGCATTTGAAACTCAAACCGGTCGCGGGGGGTGGATTTTTCGGCGGCGTAAGTTTTGACCGCCGCGATCATCTTCTCGTCGTGTGTGGCCAGGGCAGGGAGTGGGGGCGTGCGGCCGGTGCTGTCGGTGGGCGCGTTGTCGGCGCGGTCGAGCAGCAGCTTCGCCAGCTTCACATAGTTCGCGTCCGTATCGGCTTTTTGCGGATACGCTTTGTCAGGCGGTTCTTGATACGCGCCCTTGCACAGGCGGATGCGGGTTCCGGCGTCTGCCAGCGCCAGCAGATCGGCTTCTGTGCGGTAGAGATAGGCTTGCAGCACTGTGCCCACGTTGTCGAAGTTGCGGCGCAGTTCAGCCAGCACGCCCAGCGTCAAATCGGTGTGCGCCGTCCCTTCCATATCGATCCGTACGAAATTGTCGGTCGCCTTCGCTTCCGCCACCACACGGTGCACATTCTCCGTGCAGAACGCCGGGTCAATATCCAGCCCGAACTGCGTGAGCTTGAGTGAGACGTTGGCGCGCACACCGTTCTCGGCGATGGCCCGTACCGCGCGCACATACTCATCGGCAGCGGCGGCCGCCTCGGCGCGCGTGCTTAAGCTCTCGCCGAGGAAATCGAGCGTGACGTGGATGCCCTTGGCGTTGAGCCTGCGGATAGTGGTGATGGCGGCGTCAAAGCTTTCGCCGGCCACAAAACGCGACGCCATTTGCCACGCCAGCGGCACACGGGTGATGGCGGTTTGCGCCCAGCCGGCGCGGGAGAGATAAAGGAAGGAGTCGCGAAGCATAGGTCAATTGCGCATACAATGCGCTCGTATTGCGATGGAGACGGTGGCCACGATCATGCTGCCAGCCATTGTCGCCGCAAACGCACCAGCGAGAGAATAAACAGCGCCACCATCAACAGCGCGTTGACGACGCAGTACGGGCAGACCTCGCGCAAGAGAAAAAGCGAGGCGTATTGCAAATAGCCGGAAAACAACGCGCCGAACAGCGTCAGCCCGAAGACGGCGAAGGGGTTGTTTGCTTTGAAAAACTCGCCCCGGCGTTCGAGCACGAACAGCACGATGAGCGCCACGTAACTGACAAAGCCGAGATACGACACCGGAATGCCAAATAGATAGCCGTATTGCGAGGCCGACACCGCGTCGCACGCGCTGCTGCCCGGCCCACAGTAAACGTTCGTGTTCATCAGCTTTGTCCATGCAAGATAGCCGGCGTTGATTGCGCCAAAGACAGCGAGCGCCAGGCTGATCAATCGGAGTGTGTCCGTTCGGAGTACTCCCAATAAGCTGGACGTTTCAATCGCGTTGCGCATATTCTTTGCATCGAATTGCGCGAATCTTTTGCTTCAGGGAATTCGCGGAATTCGATGCCAACGTCACTCGCCAAGGCAAATGCCCACATCGCGTGCGGTGAGGATGGTATCGCAATCCAGCGGCACGCTTTTCATGCGATGCGTCGCCTCGGCCAACGGCACGTAATCCACCGTCGGCGGGTTGAGCGCCACCATCACACCCTGGTGTCCCTCCTCCAACGCGCGGA
>JBQTJD010000070.1:0-2244 GCA_052387475.1 Anaerolineales bacterium
CGACTTCAGCGCATTTGGTGAAGATCCTCACCCGAAAGTTCGAGCCGAGAAGTTGGATGAAGCCTTAGAGGTGCTGGCCGGTTTGTGGTCAGGCGAAACGTTTAGCTTTCAAGGCCATCATTACCAAGTGAACGGAGTGCGGATGTTGCCCAAGCTATATGCGCCTCACATCCCGGTCTGGGTGGCGGGCGGTTGGCCGCGGCGCAAGCCATTGCAACGCGCGGTGCGATGGGACGGGGTGTATCTCATGACCTACAATCAAGTTACCGAAAAGTGGCTGACCCCGGGCGAGGTCAAAGAAGTCTCGGCCTATACCGCTTCCATTCGCCAACAGGTAGGGCCTTTCGACATTGCGGTGAATGTGGAAGCGTCGACCGATCCCCACCAGGCTTTCAAGGTCGTGAAGCCGTTCTTTGACTCGGGCGCGACCTGGGTGATCGAATTAGATCAAGGCTCACACGCTGAGTACCTCAAACGTATCCGCAATGGCCCGCCTCGCGATTGAAGAGGCGTTGTTTATGGCTACGGGCCGCATGCCGTGGGATTCGCGCGTCATCCGCGCCGTACTGCGAGAGCGGCACATCCAAGTGGGAACGTTGTGACTCAACAGGAGGTCTCGATGCGCTATGGCTTTGTCTTTCCCGGCGGCGATGCGCGCACCGCGACTGAATACTGTCGCGCCGCCGAAGACGCGGGCTGGGATGGGTTTTTCGTGTGGGAGCCGGTATGGGGGGTTGACGCTTGGGTGACGTTGGCTGCGGCGGCGATGGTCACCGAGCGCATCCGGTTGGGAACCATGATCACGCCGCTCTCTCGGATGCGCCCGTGGAAGCTGGCCGGCGAGACGGCCACGGTCGATCAGCTTTCGAATGGGCGCGTGATCCTGGCCGTTGGGCTGGGCGCGGTCGATAGCGGCTTTGAAGCTTTCGGCGAGGTGACCGACCGCAAGGCCCGCGCTGAACTGCTCGATGAAGGCCTGGATATCCTCACCGGCTTGTGGCGCGGGCAGCCGTTCAGTTACGACGGTGCGCATTATCACCTCAAGCCGACGACGTTCATGCCGCCGCCGCCGCCCGTTCAGCAGCCGCGCATCCCCATCTGGGTGGTAGGCGCCTGGCCGCGCGAAAAATCAATGCGGCGCGTGTTGCGTTACGACGGGCTGTTGCCCAACGTAATGGATGCAAAGAAAGGGCCGCACGGCACAATCACGCCCGACCACATCCGTGAGATGAAAGCGTACATCGAGGCAAATCGGACGGCGACCACGCCGTTCGACATTGTGATGGAGGGGGTGACGCCGGGACGCAGTCGCAAAAAGGCAGCGGCCCAAGTGAAGCAGTGGGCCGATGCGGGCGCGACGTGGTGGATCGAGGCGCTGTGGGGAAAAGATTTGCAGGCCGTGTTGCAACGCATCAAACAAGGTCCGCCGGTTGTGTAATGGCGCAGATTTCAAATTGAACTACAGCTGTCATTCCCGCGAAAGCGTCCCCAGGAAAAGCCTGGGGCTGAATCCAGCAGCGTGGCCTGGACACTGCCATTGGCACAATGGCGCTTTCGCGGGTGTGACGAATTGTCGCAAATCAAAAAGGATTTCGCTGTGAGTGGGCGCGAGTGGCGAGAGTGTTGGGGTCAAGCGGCAGATGTCACATCACACTTGCTACCTGTCACTTCACGAATCAATTGGCACGGTGAAGGTGAAGGTGCTGCCCTTGCCCACTTCACTGCGCGCGTTCAGTTCGCCGCCCAGCACTTCGACCAGGCGCTTGCTGAGGTGCAGGCCCAGCCCCCAGCCGGTCTCCTGCCGCACGGCCGGGTCATCCGAGCGGAAGAAGGCGGTATACAGCTTCTGCACATCCTCCGGCGCGATGCCGATGCCGGTATCGGACACGGTGATGCGCACGAAAGGCGGTTTGGCGTCGGCCACGATGATGATGCTGGCGCCGGTGGGCGAATACTTGTTGGCGTTGCTGAGCAAATTCATCAGCACCTGTCCGAGGCGGACTGGGTCGGTGCGCGCGCGGGGCAGGTCAGCAGCGAGCCGTTGCTCCACCGACTGCCCCTTGGCCTCCACTGCCGAGTGAACGTGCTTCACCGCCTCCTGCACCGCCTGGGCTACATCCACTTCCTTCAATTCAATTTTGATACGCCCGCTTTCGATGCGCGAAAGGTCGGCCAGATCGGAAACCAGCACCGCCATGCGCTCGACGTTGTTGCGGATGGTGTTGAGGAATTGTTTCTGCTGAT
>JBQTJD010000071.1:0-2881 GCA_052387475.1 Anaerolineales bacterium
TGCACGCTGCCCGGCGCGTTGAACGATTCGTAACGCGTGGCGGCGACGAGCTGTCCAGCGCGATCCGCACTGAGAGAGGCAAATTGGCCGGGGATCGTCAGCCCTTCCATACCATCCAACTTCACCACGGTGAGCTGCGGCCCGGCGATGGCTTGGCCCGGCTCGGCGGCTCCCAATCCACAATCGCGCACCTGCGCCGAGATGAGGACGCCGTTACTATCGGGCAGCCAGGCATAATCGGAGGTGAGGTAGTAGCGCTCCTGCCCGGGTTCCTCGGCTTGTTGCAGCGTGGCGATGTAGTAATCGGCGATGCTCGAACCATCCGCATTGCCGATGAAGGCCGCGCCCTGCGCCGCGCACGCGCTGATATGCGCGTTGGTCGAGAACGCGATCCGCTGGCTATCGGGTGAGAAGCGCAAGTCGAACGGTAACTGATAACCGCCGATCTCGCGCGTGTCGGGCAAGCGTTCGCGCGCGCCGCTGCCATCCAGCGCCAGCCGTTCGAGCGCGAAGGTCGTGTTGCCCGTTGCGCCGGTCTCGAAAAACGATTGCCCGACCACGATCAGCGCTGAGCCATCGGGTGTGAAGACAGGCCGGCCCCAGTTGAATTCCTTCTCGAACGTCAACTGGCGGCGCTCTGGATTTTCAATCGGCGTGACCCAGAGGTTGTTGTCCGGATAGTTCGTGCTCATAAATGCCAACGTGTGGCTATCGGGTGACCACGCTGGGCTGACGCCGGGGCCGAGATCAATCGGCGTGCCCGCGCCCACCGCGTACACGACGAACAACCGCGCCTCGCCCTGCGTGGCCCCCGACACGAAGGCGATGAATTCACCCGATGGCGACCAGGCCAAATCAATCACCTTGTCATCCACGCCGGGCAGCGTGTATTGAGTCGTGCCGCCCTTCACGCCGCCGGTGACATCGGTGACGAGCAGTTGATCGTTCTGCACGTAGGCGATGAACTGTGGCTGGCCGGGCGCAGTGGGCGATGGGGCTATGGTCGCGCTAGGCGCGGCCGTCGGCGCAACGGTCGCCGTCTCCGCGATTGGGTAGGGCGTGTTCGGGGGCGTTTGCGGCGTGGGCGACGGACCCACTTCCAGAGTCGGCACCAGCGTGGCAACCGGCTCCCCACCGATCACGTTGCACGCTGTCAATATCATCGCAGTGATCAGCCACATCCATCGCATGTTCGTGCCCTCAATCTGAAATCTGCCATCTCAAATCGAAAAGCTCTCGCCCGGCTTGAGCACGTGCACTTGTGACGAGGTGGCGGCCTGAACAAGGCTCGCCCACGCATGCGCGTCCTGCGCGATGAGGCCCCAGGTGTTGTAATGCGCCGGGATGACATGCCGGGCGTTGAGAAGCTTCGCCGCGCGCACGGCGTCATCCGGCCCCATGGTGAAGTTGTCACCGATGGGCAGCACTGCCAGGTCAAGCCCCTCCTCGCCGATCAACCGCATGTCGCCAAACAGGCCGGTATCGCAGGCGAGATAAATTTTCTGCCCGCTGTTGGCGGTGATGAGGAAGCCGCACGGGTTGCCGCCATACGAACCATCCGGAAAAGCGGAGCCGTGCAGTGCGAGCGTGAGCTTGACGTAGCCAAACGGATGCCGGAAGCCGCCGCCGAGGTGCTGCGCGTGCACCTTCACGCCCTGCGCCTCGAGCCAGTTGCTGATCTCGAAGTTGGCGATCACGGTCGCGCCGGTGCGTTTGGCGATGGCGGTCACGTCGGCGATGTGGTCGCCGTGCCCGTGCGACACCAAAATGAAATCGGCCTCGGCTTGCGCGGCCTTGATCGGTGCGACCGGGTTGTCGTCGAGGAACGCGTCTACCAGCACACGCGTGCCGCCAATGTTGAGCAATCCGGTGCCATGACCGAGCCAGGTGTAGGTAATGGGCATAACAGCTTCTCCTTTCAAGTAGAACCTAACCGCGAAGACGCGAAGACCGCTAAGAAAGCTTTGCGAAATTCTTCGCGGGCTTCGCGTCTTCGCGGTTCAAATCACTCCGAGGTCCTTTCCGACTCGTTTGAATACATCAAGGCCCTGATCCAAATCAGCGCGCTCGTGCGCGGCTGAGATCATGACGCGGATGCGGGCTTTGCCCCGGGCCACGGTCGGAAAGCCGATGGCCATCGCGAAGACATCGTTCTCGAACAACGCGCGGCTGAATTGCTGCGCCAGCGGCGCCTCGCCCAGCATCACCGGCGTAATCGGCGTTTCACTCACCCCGAGGTCGAAGCCGAGGCGTTGCATCTCCGTTTTGAAGTAGCGGGCGTTGTCCCACAGCCTATCCACCAACTCGGTTGAGCTTTCAAGCAGGTCGAGCGCGGCAAGGCAGGCGGCCACATCGGGCACCGTCATCGCCGACGAAAACAGAAACGGGCGCGCGCGCTGCTTGAGCCACTCGATGATGGCCGGCTTGCCCGCCACGATGCCGCCGACGACGCCAAACGCCTTCGAGAGTGTACCGATTTCCAAATCCACTTTGCCGTGCAGCTGAAAGTGAGCGACGATGCCGCGCCCACCGTGGCCGAGCACGCCCTCGCCGTGCGCGTCGTCCACCATCAGCGGGATGTCGGCTTCGGCGGCTACCGTGTAAATCTCGGGCAGCGGAGCGATGTCGCCATCCATGCTGAACACGCCGTCGGTGATGATGAGCGCCTTTTCGTATTTCGCGCGCTCGGCGGCCATCACTTCTTTGAGATTGGAGACGGAGTTGTGATCGTAGGCCACGACCTTCGCGCCGCTCAAGCGGCAGCCATCGATGATACTGGCGTGGTTGAGCCGGTCGGAGAAGATGACATCATCCTTGCCCACCATGGCCGGGATGGCGGCGATGTTGGCGTTGAAGCCGGATTGAAATGTGAGGGCGGCCT
>JBQTJD010000072.1:0-3841 GCA_052387475.1 Anaerolineales bacterium
TCACCCTTCGCGCGAACGCATGAACACCGCAGTTCCACGCCTGTGAGCGCGAAGGGTCTCCACGAAAATCGTCTAGACCCTTCGCGCGAACCGAGTCGGACGGGATGTAGGCCGTTCATTCGCGCTCAGGGTGACAGAGGAGCAGTTCTGTTTCAACTGCTTATTTCCCATGGAAATAAATCTACCGCGGAGACCACCGAGACATTCTGGCGGCTTGCTCTGGGGTGAAGACTCTTCGATGAACGTCGTCGCCCTCGCGGGTGGGGTGGGGGGCGCCAAACTCGCTCACGGCCTTGCCCAAATCTTGCCGCCCGAGTCTCTCACCGTCGTCGTCAACACCGGCGATGACTTTGAGCATCTCGGTCTGCACATCTCGCCCGACCTCGACACGGTGATGTACACGCTGGCCGGCCTCGCCAATCCTGCGACAGGTTGGGGCCAGCGCGATGAGACGTGGAACTTCATGAATGCAGTCGAGCAGTTGAACGGGCCGACGTGGTTTCGTCTCGGCGACCGCGATCTGGCCACGCATGTGACGCGCATGCAACGATTGCGCGCGGGTGAAACGCTCACGCAGATCACCGCCGCTCTGTGCGCGGCGCTTGGCGTGCGCCATCACGTCCTGCCGATGAGCGACGAGCCAGTGCCCACACAGGTTATCACCGATGAAGGCCCGCTCGATTTTCAAGACTACTTTGTGCGCCGGAAGTGTGAGCCGCGCGTGCGGGGTGTGATCGCTGCAGGCGCGACGGATACCAGCCCCTCGCCTGAAGTGATGGCGGCGATTGATGGGGCGGAGGTCGTGGTGATCTGCCCGTCGAATCCGTTTCTGAGCGTTGACCCCATCCTCAGCCTGCGCGGGCTGCGACGCGCGCTTGAGCGTAAGCTTGTCATCGCCGTGTCGCCGATTGTAGGCGGGCAGGCGATCAAGGGGCCAGCGGCGAAGATGCTGGGCGAACTTGGCCTGGAGGTTTCCGCGACCGCCGTGGCCCAACACTACGCCCGTCTGCTCACCGGCTTTGTGCTGGACTCGGTGGATGCCGTCCTCAAGCCGCTCGTCCGCAGCTTTGTGCCGCATGTGCTCGTCACCGATACCGTGATGCGAACGGAGGCGGATCGGGCCGGCCTTGCCCGCCAAGTGTTAGCGTTCGCGGCGACGTTCATACCCGGACCTTAGCGCAGATTTCAGGTTGATTTACGGCCAGTCATTCCCGCGAAAGCGGGAATCCAAGAGCGTGGCTTGGACACCCGCTTTCGCGGGTGTGACGAATTGCCGTAAATGAAGAAGGAATTAGCTCTAATTGCTCAACCCACGCGTTCGCGCAGAAAGCGCTTGACGACGTGAACTGGCACGGCCCCGCCTGACTCGGCGCCGGTCATGATGGTGTTCACGCCGATGAGCCGCCCCTGCGCATCCACGAGTGGGCCGCCGGAGTTGCCGGGCCGCAACTGCAAGTTCACCATCACCCACTCGCGGCCACGTTGCTCGGGCAAATTGCCACCGCTGCCGATGAGGATGCCGGCCGTGGCTGCACCCTCTACACCGAAGGGGTGGCCAACGGCAAAGGCCCATTCGCCGGGCTGTAAACGTTCGCTGTCGCCCAGTTCAATCGGGCGCAAGCCGGTCGCTTCGACCTTCAGCGCGGCCACGTCGCGTTCGGGGTCGTGGGCCAGCACTTTGGCCGGGAGTTTGCGACCATCGGGCAGAATGACGCTCACATTCTTGCGCCGCACTACGTGCGCATTGGTAATGATGAGGCCATCGCTGCTCCAGATGATGCCGCTGCCGTTCCCGGCCGGGCCGTTGGTGATCTGCACCAGCGAGCGTTGTGTTTGGCTCACGACATCGGTCATTTCCAAACTGAGTTGCTGCAATAAATTCATAGTGGCCTGCATTGTAAAGAGGACTTGAAACGCAAAGGGCGCAAAGACACGCCAAGAACGCAAAGCAACTTTGCGGTTAGCTTTCCCGCTCGCCAACCAACAAGCTCATCTCTTTGATCTGCCCGCCGCGCACGATGCGGGCCGGCACGCTGCTTCCCACCAGGTCGCCGCTGAGCGTGGTAAGCAGTTCTTCGAGGTTGCGCAGCGGCCGGCCATTGAGAGTCACCAGCGTATCGCCGAGCATCAGCCCGCTGCGCCCGCCCGGCCCAGCAGGGTCCACACTCATCAGCAGCAAACCAAGTTCTTGCCCGACGCGTTCGCGTATCGTGTTCGACAGCTCCACCGCTTGCGCGCCCACGCCCAGAAAACCGCGCCGCACGCGCCCGTGCGCGAGCAACGTTTCGACGGTCGAGCGCAACGTGCTGGTGGGCAGAGCCACGCTGATGCCACTCATCAAGCCCGAGGTCGCCATACCGATAACGTGTCCGCTAGCATCCACCAGCGGGCCGCCGGAAAGGCCGGGGAACATCACCACGTCAGTTTGCAGGTAGCGGTCGACGAAGCCGGCCTGTGACCCGCGCTGCACCGTGCGCAACGCCTTGCCGCCTTCTTCCACCGCGCTGAGGATGCCAAACGAAGCCAGCACCTGTGGCCCGGGCCGCCCGATGGCCAGGACGATCGCGCCCACCGGCGGCACATCGCCCGTCGTCAGCGGTTGCGGCGTCCAACCGGCTACCGTAACCCGCAGCACGGCGATGTCCGCACCGCTATCCCGCCCGAGCAGCTTGGCCGGCACGGCATCCCCTTCCATCCCAATCCGCACCTCGTCGCGCTCAATCGCGTGGCTCGCCGTCACAATCAAGTTGTCATCCCACACAATGCCGCTGGAGGGTAGGCGGTCACGCCCCTCCACCCGCACCACACCGCGCGCGGCCGCGTTCACCGTTTCTACGATTGCGTCCGAGAATTGTTTGAGCCCTTGTCCCATCGCAGCCTCCGTTTGTGTCTCAGCAGTGTTCAAGTTGTATCATGCGGGGCGTTTGGGGTCACTCATCGTTTGCCGAGGCGTGGGCCTAGTCAAATGGTCAGCCCAGCTTCACCCGGCTTCTATCAAAATCCGGTGACCCCCATGGCCAATTCCCTTAATGCACATTCGTTATTTGGTTGCCAATTCGTGCAAAAGGATGCGCTGCAACTGGCAAGTTTTGGGCAAATAACCCAATGACAGCCATAGCCCAAATCGCCTATAGTTTTCCTACTTTCCAACCATGACTGCACTGCTCGGCATTATTATCGTCGTCCTTATTCGGGTCCTCGTTGAGGACCGCTTTACGTTTGGGCCGGCGATAGTGACGGTGAGAAGCTAGCAGCGCACTCACACACACAAGCCATACAGGAGCCGCCCAAACAACTGGGCGGCTCTTTTTGTTTTGAGGAGAACATGCCATGACCACGCCGATCTTGACCGATGCTCGTACCGTTTGGCCCGAGGCGAAGCCGGTGATGCCCGAGTGGAAGCCCACGCCCGAAGCGGCCGAGGCCGCCCCAGAAGAGGCCGCGGCGGAGAGCTGGGCAACCGACGCCCTGTTTGAGTATTACAACGACTGACTCGCTGCCCGTGTTGCGTATTCCGTAGGGCGTGACGCAATACGGAATACGCGTACGCCTCTACGCCCAACATGACCGACCTCAAACAGAACAGCAAGCGCAATAGCGCCGCCATCACCGACGGGCCAAACCGCGCGCCGGCCCGCGCCATGCTCAAAGCCGTCGGCTTCACCGACGACGACCTGCGCCGCCCGATCGTGGGTGTGGCGAATACATGGATTGAAATCGGGCCATGCAACTTTCATCTGCGGAGGCTGGCCGCGAAAGTGAAAGACGGCATTCGCGCGGCGGGCGGCACGCCGATGGAGTTCAACACCGTCTCGATTTCAGACGGCATCACCATGGGCGC
>JBQTJD010000073.1:0-4553 GCA_052387475.1 Anaerolineales bacterium
GGCTTTGGTGGCGTCGGTAAACAGGCCGGTGGATTCGATCACGATTTCCACACCCATATCCGCCCATTTGATGGCGCCGGGGTCTTTCTCCGCCGTGACCTTGACGGTCTTGCCATCCACGACGAGATTGCCGTCTTTCGCCTCGACCGTGCCTTCGTACGCGCCGTAGGTCGAGTCGTACTTCAACAAGTGTGCGTTGGTCGCCGGGTCGAACAAATCGTTGACTGCGACGACTTCGATATTGTCGGCTTGGCGCGCCTTGATGGTGCGAAACACCATGCGCCCGATGCGCCCAAAACCATTGATGCCGATTTTGACTGCCATGTGAAGCTCCTTTGAATTGAAGACAGAATTGGTGATGCGATACGGAATACGAACTATGTGTTACGTAGCTCGTATTCCGTAGTATTCAGCAAGTTCATGAGCGCCGCCGCCAACTTTCGCGAATCATGCCGCCACGGATGTTCGTCGTCAATCAGGTCTGCGCCCACAATGCGCCGGGCGCCGTTCGCCGACAGGGCCGCCTCCACCCAGTGCAGGTTGGGCAAGAGCGCGCCGCGTTGCGCCATGTTCGCCAATACAATCTGGAACAACCCCACTTCGGTGTGCCGCTCAATGGCGTGCACGTGATCCAGCACTGAGTAATTCTCCGTTTCACCCGGCTGCGTGGCGGTGTTGCACACGTACACCTTCAGCGCGCCGCTGGCCTGAACGGCGGCGGCCAAATCACGCACTAGTAAATTGGGGATGAGGCTGGTGTATAGACTCCCCGGCCCCAACACGATCATATCGGCGTCGAGCAGGGCGCTGATTGCCCCTGGATAGGCGGGCGCGTCGTCAGGCCGCAAGGATACGCGTTGGATAGCGCCCGCAGCTTTTGTGATGGCTGATTCGCCCTGCACGACATTCAACCCCGACCCTTCGCCCGCCAACTCACCGACCAGCGTCACATCGCGCAAGGTGGAAGGGACGACGCGCCCGCGAATGTTCAACACCTTGCTCGATTCGAGCAGACCACTTTCAAAGCTACCGGCCACCTCGGCCATGGCGGTGATGAACAGATTGCCAAAGGCATGCCCGCCCACATCCGCCGCACCGCCGAAGCGGTATTGAAACAATTGCGTCGTCAGCGCCTCATCATCGGCCAGCGCGGCGATGCAGTTGCGAAAGTCACCCGGCGGCAACACGCCCAACGTTTCGCGCAGCCGGCCGCTTGAGCCGCCGTCATCCGCCACAGTGACAATGGCGGTGAGGTTGTAGGTGTATGCCTTCAATCCGCGCAACAATGTCGAAAGCCCGGTGCCCCCGCCAAGCGCAACGATCCTGGGGCCACGTCCACGGCGGCGATGGTCGCCGACGATCTCGGCGATGCTCTGCCCTGGGCGCAGAAACGGCTCCACAACCGTACGATTTATCTGTGCGATGGCAACCAGCATGAGCGCCAAGCCACCCGCCCCCAGCGCCAAACTTCCGACTACGTCGAGCGCCAATGTATTTGGCAAATACCGCGCTAACCCGTAAGCCGCCGCCAGACCCATGAGAGTTGTGCCGAGCAACATCAACAGCATCCAGCGCTTGACGCCCATGCCGGGCACCAGCCAGCGCAGTTGATGGCGCACCCAATCCCAAACCTTGCGGAGTTGGACCATGAAAGACGCGAGGATAATAGCAGAGCCACTAGGCCGGGTCAACGTTCAATGACATCAATTTCAATTGATGTTCTTCTAATCGCGCCAGGTGTTGTAAGGATGGCTGACAAGGTAGGCGTTGGTGTAGCGCACGTCGGTGGAAACCTCCGGGCCCACCCATTCGGGTAACGCCACCGGCTGGTCTTCGCTTTCCAGTTCCACCTCCGCAACCAGCAGCCCCTCGTTCTCCGCCAGAAACTCATCCACCTCCCACACCAGCCCGCCGTGCTGCACGCGATAGCGGTCTTTTTCGATGAGGGGCTTGCGGCAGAGCTGGTCAAGCATGTATTCCGCATCCGCGCGTGGCAGGGGATATTCAAACTCCGGGCGACCGAGTCCTACGCGCGCGCCTTTGATCGTGAGGAAGGCTTCATCCCCCGCGAGCCGTACGCGCACGGTGGCCCCGGTCTCGGTGGACAGGTAACCCTGCCGGTATCGCACGCCGGTCGCACCCGCACGCCAGCCCTCGCCGACTACGATGAATTTGCGTTCGATCTCAGTGCCCAGTTATCCTCGCGCAAAGACGCCAAGGCGCAAAGCAACTTTCTTCGCGTCTTTGCGTCTTGGCGCGAGATATTCAGCCGATATGAGGAGCATTATAATCACTGGCGTGTCATCCTTGCCTTCACGTTTGATCATCCTCGATATTGACGGCCTGCGGCGCGACGTGTACCTGCTCGCATTGGCTGAGGGCAGCGCACCGGCGTTGTCACGGCTCGTCGGCGGCGCAGAGGCAACGCATGGCCTGCATTTGGAGCCGGTGAGCAACGCGCCGTCCATCACCTTTTGCTGTCAGGCATCCATGTTCACCGGCGCGCATCCCGAGCAGCACGGCATCATGGGCAATCAATTCTTTGACCGCTTTGGTTTGCACAACCAGGGCGTGCCTCGCTTCTACGCCTTCGACGTCGGCGATACACTGGCGGTGGATGATGCGCTGGCAGTGTTCAACGGGGCCGGGCTTGTAAACGCGATTATTTCTCCGGAGACGCCAACCCTGTATGAACGCGCCGCCGCGCGCGGGTTGACTTCTACGGTAGCGAACAACATGATTGCGCGCGGGGCCACGCGTTGGCTGCGGCCAACGCTCATCCATCTCGCTCGTTTCTTCAAAGGCGGTTGGTGGCTGGAGCTATCTTCCGAAGCCTTCGATGCAGTCATGATCGACGCCGTGGCGGCGCATTTGCATGGCGGCGCGCGGCCCGATGTGCTCACCGCATACTTTCTAGGCCTTGACCACGAGTCGCACATCATGGGGCCGGCGATTCAATACGACTACCTCACCCAGGTGGTGGATGCACAAGTAGCGCAACTCACGCGCGAACTTGAGCGGTACGGGTTGATGGAGAACACGCTGTTTGTCATCGTCTCGGATCACGGCCAACTGGCGACGCCCGACGACGCCTATCACTCTTTGCGCCTCAGCTTTCCATTTGACCGCGAGATGGGCTATCTCTTCGATGCACTCGGCCTCGATGTGCACGACCTGCCGGGCGAAGACCCGCACGTTGATGCCGTCGTCGCCAGCAACGGCGGCCTGGCGCATGTCTATCTGCAACATCGCGCCGAGCACTGGGCCGACCCGCCGCGCGTCGAAGCGGACGTGTTACGCGTGGCGCGCGCGTTTGCGGAGGCGAACCGAACCGGGCAGTACGCCGAGGCGCTGCGCGGGGCGCTGGCGATGATGCTCGTTCGCAATGTGGAAGAGGAGGGTTGGGACGCTGACTATCGCGTGCTGACGCCCGACGGCCAGTTGACCTCCAGCCTTGAATACCTTGCCGCGCATCCGGAAATCGCCACGGTGGATGCCGTGAACCGCTTGCGACATCTGGCCTCACCAGTCAGTGGCGACTTAGTGTTGATGTCCAATTACGCGGATGGTTTTTATTTCAGCCCACCGCTCAAGGGCATGCACGGCGGTCTGCACCCGGAAGAGTCAGAGTGTGTACTGTCGTTCGGCTGGCCCGACGCGACGCCACACCAAATCGCCCTCATGCGCCAGAGCGTTCAGGCCGCCGTCTATGATCGCTGCCGGGCCGAAGGTCAGCGCCGCACCGGCCTCGTAGATATGGTTCCGGCGGTCAGCGCAATCATGGGGTGGTAAAGCCCTCACCCCGCGCAACATTAGTTGCGGCCCCTCTCCCAAAGAGAACAACGCACTTTGGGAGAGGGGTGACCGCTTTGCTCTAAGCCCTCGTCTTAGCGGGCGTACGAAGCGACTTCACCCAACCTTCACTCAAGTTTTCCTCATCGTTTGCGGCGTAAAGGCCGGCGTTTTGCTATAACGGTCACAGTGCGGTCTGTGCCCGTTACTCATGCAGCCCGCCCTGAAGGACGCGCACCCCATGCGCAAACAACGCCAGTCTCGTGGGCTGCATATCGGCATCGCATTTAGTGCGCTCTCATTGCTCATCGTCTCGTTGAGCCTGTTACGTTCCCTACGGGCCGCCGCGCAACCACTCAACACCCCCACGCCGATGGCGCCAATCGCCATGCCGATGAACCGCCCGGAGCGCGGGTTGGTCTACGAAGGGCTGATCGCCGCACAAGCTGGTCCATGTTTGGGCGCTTTTCAAATTGCGGAGACAGACTATTGCACGCACGGCCCGGATGAAGCACCGGCCGGATACAACGTCTTCGAGTCGGCGCCGCCGGTTTCGGTGAGCCAACTCAATGCCGGGACGCAGGCTTTGACATGTGACGGCGATGGCACGACCGGCTACCGGGTGCAGGTGATTTATGCGCGCGCCGCTGACCGCGCCGACCGCTTCGCCCAGTTCACGACCTCGCTCCACAACTGGGTGCGCGATGTGGACATCATCTTCGAGCAGAGCGCGGCGGAGACCGGCGGTTGGCGCAAGGTGC
>JBQTJD010000074.1:0-4695 GCA_052387475.1 Anaerolineales bacterium
TCGGCCAGCAGCGCCCGAGCGAAACTGATAAGCTGGCGCTGCCCGCCGGAGAGGATCGCGCCACCCTCCCCAACCTTCGTATCGTAACCGTGATCAAGCGCCGCGACGAAATCATGCGCGCCGACCGCGCGGGCCGCGGCTTCGATGGCAGCCTCATCCGCATCCAAGTTGCCGTACGCGATGTTCTCGCGCACGGTGCCCGAGAAGAGAAACGGTTCCTGCAGCACCACGCCCATTTGCCGGCGCAGCGAGTTCTGCGTCACCGTGCGCACATCCACCCCATCGATCAGCAGCGCGCCTTCGGTTACATCATGAAAGCGCGAGAGCAGTTTCACCATCGTGCTCTTGCCCGCGCCGGTCTCGCCGACGAACGCCACCGTCTCGCCCGGCTGCACGTGCAGGTTAATCTGTTCGAGGATGGGCAGCCCGGCGGGATCGTACTTGAAGCCGACGTTGCGATACTCGACCTGGCCACGGAGGGGTGGCATCTCGCGCGCCTCGGCTGAGTCGTTCACCTCCACCGGCGTGTCGAGCAGTTCGAAGACGCGTTCACCGCTCACCATCGTGGCCTGAAAGACGTTGTAGCGTTGCGAAAGGTCGCGGATAGGGTCGAAGAAACGGTCGATGTACAACGCAAACGCCACCAAGTCACCGGCCTTGAGCGGCAGCCATTCGAAACCCCATAGCGGCGCAACCTGGCCAAGAAAAATCTGCCCGCCCGCATAAACGACGAGCGCCAGCGCTAGACTACCAATGAAATCCACCGACGGAAAAAAGAGCGCGGTGATGAGGGCGGCGTAGTTGGTGGCGCGCAGTAAATTGCCGTTGACTTGGTCGGCAAAGTGTTGGAGATTGCGGTCTTCGCGGCTGAAGGATTGCACCACCCGCACCCCGACGATGTTCTCGTTGAGCACCGCGTTCACCCAACCGACCGCCGAGCGCACCTGGCGATAACTTTGGCGGGCGCGCCGCCGGAAGAGCTCGGTGGCGACGGCCATCAGCGGCAGTACGAGGAAGCTCAGCAGCGCCAGTTGCCAGTTGAGCAAAAACATCGCCACGCTGATGCCGATGAGGTCGAAGAAGTCGCGCGCCACGGCGATGATGGCCCATACCACGAACTCGCGGATGGTGCTGACGTCGTTGACGAGGCGCGAGACCAGCCGCCCCACGGCGTAGCGGTTGTAAAAGCCCATCGACAGCGCCTGCAAGTGGTCGAACAGTTGCCGACGCATATCGTAGATGATGTTTTGGCCGGTAGCGGCCATGATGCGGATGCGGATAAACGTCCCAACCCAAAACACGGCTGCTGCCAATATATACAGACCGACCGCCTGTGCCAAAGCCGCCGGGTCACGTCGCTCAATCCCGTTGTTCAGCGCCAGACCGATGAGGTACGGTCCGGCGACGTAGCCCGTCATCGCCACCGTCATAAACAGGATCGCCGCGGCGATGTTCCAGGCGTAAGGTCGCACATAACTGAACAACCGCCGGCCGATACGCGGGTCGTAGGCTTTGCCGATCAGCGAAGCGTCATCATCCGCGTTGGGGTTGGCGGGCGGCGCGGCGGGTTTGGGCAATTGACTCTGGCTGACGCTTCTCGTGGCCATAGCGATTCTTGAACCGCGAAGGCGCAAAGAGCGCAAAGAAAACTTTGCGAACCCCTTTGCGTCCTTCGCGGTTAATTCCTACTTCACCGCACTCGGTCTGAGCGGCTGCGCTTGCGTGTCGGGCCGCTCGGCTTTCGGTTTGCCATTCGTCTCCCCCATCGGTTCGGCGGGTTCATCCAAAAATAGCATCTCGCGCTGAAATTGCTCCTGATCTCTGAGTTGCAGATTGTAGATGTCTTGATACAGCCCTGGGTGCTGCACGAGGTCGGCGTGCTGGCCGCGTTGCACGATGCGGCCCTCATCGAGCACGAGGATCAAATCGGCGCGCTTCACCGTGGAGAGGCGTTGCGCAATCACAAACGTGGTGCGGCCCTGCATGAGCGTGTTCAACGCTTGCTGGATGAGATGCTCGGTGCGGGTATCCACGCTTGAGGTGGCGTCGTCGAGGATGAGCAGGCGCGGGTCCATGAGCAAGGCGCGCGCAATCGCCACGCGCTGGCGCTGCCCGCCGGAGAGCGTCACACCGCGCTCACCCACTACGGTGTCGTAGCCCTCGGGGAAGCCAAGGATAAAGTCGTGCGCGCGCGCCGCTTTGGCGGCGGCGATGACGGCGTCTTCATCAGCGTCGGGCCGGCCATAGGCGATGTTCTCGCGCAGAGTGGCCGAAAAGAGCAGTGATGTTTGCAGCACCAGGCCGATTTGGTCGCGCAACGATTTGAGTGCGACGCCACGCACGTCGTGCCCGTCAATCAACACGCGCCCGGTGGTCGCGTCGTAAAAGCGTGGGATCAGATTGATCAAGCTGGTCTTGCCGCTGCCGGTCGGGCCGATGAGCGCGATGACCTGATTCGGCAGCGCTTCAAAGTCAATGGCGTGCAGGGCGCGTTTCTCACCGCGATACGCGAACGATACGTTTTCGAACTTCACGTGGCCTTTCACCGGCGGCAGCGCGGGCGCATCCGGCAAGGATTGAATCTCCTCCGCGATGTCCAGAATCTCGTAAATGCGCCGCCCGCCCGCTACGGCTTCGCCGAAGGCCCCGATGGCGAAGCCGAGTTGTTGCGTAGGCCCGGCCAACATCAGCAGGTATGCGTTGAAGGCTACCAGTTCCCCGGCGGACATTTCGCCGCTGATGACGCGATTGCCGCCGAACCACAACACCAGCGTGGTTGCTGCCATCACCAGCACCGTCATCGTCGGCAGGTAGGTCCCCCAGGTGCGCACAATGGTCACGCGCGACTCGTACAACTCGCCGTTGGCCCGCGCGAATTTTTCGACTTCGTAGGCGTGGCGCGTAAACGCTTTCACCACCTGCACGCCGCTGGCAAATTCCTGCACCGCTGCGCTGACCGCGCCAAGGGCATTATCAATCCGCAAAAACATCGGCTCGACGATGCGGCCCAAATGGATGGAAACCGCGATCAGCACAATCAATGGCGTGGCGCTGAGGAGGGCCAGCGTCGGGCTGGCGTTCAGCAGCAGCACGGCGATGCCCGCCAACAGCAGCACCAGGTTCAGCAAATCCACGCCGCTCTGCCCGAGGAAGCGCGAGAGCGCGCTGACGTCCTCGGTGCAACGGCTCATGAGCTGGCCGGTCTGCATCTGGTCGTGAAAGCCAAAGTGCAGGCGCTGGATTTTGTCGTACAGGGCATTGCGCAGGTCGTAGCCGGAACGGTTGGTCAGCCACTCGCCCAGGTAGCGCCGGAAGAAAGCGAAGACCGCGCGCAACGCTCCCACCCCGATGATGACGAGCGCGGCGCGCAACAGCACCGTGGCATCTTGCGCGTTAAGCCCCTCATCAATCACTTGTTGAATGATGACGGGCGTGACGAGGCTGGTGGCCGTGACGCCGACCAGACAGAGCAGCAGCGCGGCCAGAGGCCACGCATACCGCCGTTGCGCTGAAATGAAACGGATGAGGATGGACATGCCCGCTCCCAAAAGGGGACGGGCATTTTACCAGAGTGAAGAGTATCAAGGTGTCAAAGTGCCGGAATGTTCTCCGCATAGACAGACACTCGACACATTGACACTCAGACACTCTGTTCATAATCCTTCCGGCGCGGGCATCAAGCCCATCTGCTGCATGATGCCGATGGCATCCTCCACGCCGAAGTGCTCGACGATCTTGCCGTTCTCAATCCGAGCGATGTATTGACCGGCGATGCGGAACGATTTGCCATTGGCCGGGATGCCGAAGGCATCTTTCTGAGGCGTGGCGCTACAGGTGACGCGAGCGACCACATAATCACCCTCGGCAATCAAATCCTCAATGCTGGCCTGGAAATTCGGCCACGCCTCAATCGTCAGGCGGTGCAATTGCTTCACGCCCTCCAGCCCTGGCGGAAAGCCGGGCAGCATGTTGGGGGTTTTGATGTCGGTGGCGGCGATGGCGTCGAGCGCGTCGAGGTTGTTGGTGTTGTACGCCTCTTGATAGCGGCGAACGATGGCTTTATTGGTTTCGGTGGACATGGTATTTGATCCTTCATGGAATAGGCGATACAAAGTACGTATCGCGTAAAGTGACATGAAATTTAGGCCGGCGAGGGGATCGCGCCGATTTGCATCATCAGCCCGACGAGTTCTGCGTTGAGCCAGCACTCCGCGACCTTGCCTTCGGCAATACGGAAGATGGCGATGGCGGGCACGACCACTGCTTTGCCGGTGGGCGGCACACCCTGAAAGTCACCGTTGTGCGTGCCGACCAGCCGGTGTTGCACGGCCACCCGGTCGCCCTCGGCCACGGTCACATCAATGGGGAAACGCGAGTCGGGGAAGGCGCTGAGGAACACGCCGATGGCCTGGCGGTAGCCATCGTTGTTCAACGGCTTCGGCCCGAAGCCGTGCCACACCGCGGACGGCGCACAGTAGTTAAGCACGCCATCAATGTCACGCTGATCCAGCCGTTCCATGAGTTGTTGGGCGATGAGTTTATTGGACATGATTGTTCTCCTTTCGAGAAAAGATCGGTCAGGTTTTGAAAACCCTACAGGTTAGTTCGTCAACCCCAGTTGCCGCATCAGCGAGGCCGCGTCCTGATAGTTGCGCACCGAAGCCCATTTACCGTCTCGGACGCCCCACACTTCAC
>JBQTJD010000075.1:0-16725 GCA_052387475.1 Anaerolineales bacterium
TCACGAGCAGCGCCCCGGCGGCCACGTCCCACGGTTGCAGTGCGAGGTGATACAGGCCATCAAATCGACCGCACGCCACATACGCAAACCCGAGGGCGGCGCTGCCGGTGGCCCGCAGCGTCTGGCAGGCCGCGCCCACACGAGCGGTGGCGTCGTTCACGCGCCGCCGCAATGCGGGATCGCGCGGCCAGCCCATGCCGATGGCGGCGTCGGTCAGAGTATCCAGCGCGCTTACCTGCACTCGCTTCGCACGCCCACGGCCCGCGCGCCGGAATGAGCCGCCGCCCCGTTCGGCGAAGAAACTCTCACCCTGCAACGGGTCGTGGATGACGCCCACTTTCACCTCGCCCGCTGCCACCAAACCAATGGAGACACCAAAGAGCGGGATCTGCCGGACGAAGTTGCTCGTGCCATCGAGCGGATCGATCACCCAAGTCGGTGTCGGGTCGGCCCAATCCACGGCGCGCGGGTCTTCCTCGGTCAGGATGCGGTGGCCGGGGAAGGCGGCGGTCAACTCGCGCACGATCACTTCCTGCGCGGCCAAGTCAGCGTCCGTCACCATATCGCGGAAGCCCTTGCTGTGTACTATCCGGGTGCGCGTGAGGGCGCGGCGCAACACCTCGCCCGCCCGCTGTGCGGCAGCGAGGGCAACGTTGAGGGGCGAGTGGTTAGAAGCGTCCATGCACAAAGTTGAACGTTGTTCAATTTCTCGCAACGCTTGCTCGCAGGATGTGTTTCATTTATCAGGATAACCCAGATTCCCGTAGTCCATCACACAATACCATAATCTCGCCCGCGCATTTTTGTTACTCGATTGAACGACGATGAGTAACGAGCGACTCGAACTACTCGCCCGCGTCGCCAGCCTCTATTACGAGGATGGTTTGAATCAAGAGCGCATCGCCACGCAGATGGGCTATTCGCGCTCGATGGTATCACGGCTGCTGGCCGAGGCCCATCACCAGCACGTGGTCGAGATCCGCGTCCATCACCCGCTCGAACGCCACCATGATTTGGAGTGCGAGCTGCAAGAGCGGTTGGGATTGAAGGCCGCGCGGGTGTTGAAGCGCGGGCAAATCAGCCACGCGCAGATGTTGCGGCGGCTCGGCGGGCTGGCCGCGCCGCTGGTCGAGGAGCTGCTCCCCGACCGTGGCACGCTCGGCGTGTCGTGGGGCACCGGCCTGAGCGAGGTCGCCAACGCCCTCCGCCCGCGTTCCCGCTCCGACATCCACGTCGTCCAACTCATCGGCCTGATCGGCGCCGCGGACTCACCCGAGATTGACAACCCCGAACTGGCGCAACGCTTCGCCCGCACGCTTGGTGGGCGCAATTCGCTTTTGCCCGCGCCGCTGCTGGTGGATAGCGCCGCCACGCGCGAGGCGCTGCTCGGCGATTACCGCGTGCAGCGGGTGCTGGCTTTTGCGAAGCAGATGGATTTGGCGCTGGTGGGCATCGGCGCGGTGGAAGCGCAGTCTTCGACTCTGGTGCGTGCGGGTTGCATCAGCGCCGCGCAGGCCGCCGAGCTGGCGCAAGCGGGCGCGGTGGGCGATGTGAGCGCCATCTACTTTGACCCGGCTGGACGTATCATCGACTCGCCGCTCACCCGGCGCGTGATCGGCATCGAAGCCGCTGCCCTGGCCGCTGTGCCCAACAAACTCGGCATCGCCGGTGGGCAGGCCAAGCCGCTGCCCATCCTCGGCGCGGTGCGCGCGCAGCTCATCAACCTGCTCATCACCGATGACGTGGCCGCCAGCGGCGTGCTGCAACAACTCAAGGCATCGCAAGATGCACCCGCTCTCGAATTGGAGAAAGGATAAGCCCATGCCCGTCAAACGCATTATCGTCGCCTGTGGGTCGGGGGTCGCCACCTCGAACGTCGCCGCTGAGAAGCTGCGCGGCTTGCTCGAAGACCGCGGGATGCGCTCCATCGAAGTGCGCGCGGTGGACATCAAGAGCCTCGAATCCGAAGCGAAGCTGGCGGATTTGCTCGTCACCATCACCCCTGGCTCACAGCGCGATACTGAGCTTGGCATCCCCGTGCTCAACGGCATCCCGCTCCTCACCAATGTGGGCGCAGGCAAGCTGGCCGACCAGATTGTGGAGTTGGCGAAGAAATAGGGATTAGGGATTAGGGAGTGGGGATTGGGGAGTGGGGATTTGAAAGGAGGCGGTCGTACAGAGTCGCAATCATCCACTCATCGTTTGGCCTTTTCCGTCATTGATTCGTAAGGAGACTTCACATGGATTCCAAATGGATTCAGGACATTCTGGCGTGGGGCCCGAACGTGTTGCTTCCCGTCATCATGTTCGTGCTCGGCCTCGCCATCGGCATGAAGCCAGGCCGGGCGTTGGGCGCGGGCTTGCTGCTGGGCGTGGCCTTCACCGGCATGTTCACCTTCTTCGGGCTGGCGTTCAGCGCGCTGCCACAGGCCGGCCAGGCTATCGTCCAGCGCTTCCCCGGTCTCACCTTCACCGCCTATGACTTCGGCTGGGTGGTGGCGGCGACGATTTCGTGGGCGTGGCCATTCGCGGCTTTCATGTTCCCGCTGCAAATCGTCATCAACATCGTCATGCTGGCGCTCGGCTGGACGAAGTGCTTGAACGTGGATATGTGGAACGTCTGGCACAAGGCCACACTCGGCGCGTTCACCAGCGCCATCGTGAGCGGCGGCGATTTCAACAACCCGACGGGCCTCGTCATCGGCTTCATCGTGGCCGGCGCGTGGGTGGTGATGGAACTGCTCAGCGCCGACTACACCCGCGAGCAGGTGTACAACCTCACCAAAATCCCGGGCATCGCCGTCAGCCACAACATGCTGCTTGATGCGTTATGGATGGCGCCCATCATGGATTTGCTCGACCGCATCCCGGCGTTGCGCAACATCCGCACCAGCCCGGCCGACCTGCGCCGCCGCCTGGGCGTCTTCGGCGAGAACTACATCCTCGGCGGCATCCTCGGCCTGGTCTTCGGTCTGATGGCGGGTTACGATATCAGAGGCATCGCCACGCTCGTCATTCAGTGTGCGACCGTTGTGACGCTCTTCCCGCTCATCGCCGGCCTGTTCGCCCGCGCACTCGCGCCGGTGGCCGAAGCCGCGCAGGAGTTCATGGCCAGGCGCTTCCCGGGCCGCGAGTTTTACATCGGCCTCGACTGGCCGGTGCTGGCGGGCATTGACGCGATGTGGGTGACGGGCATCATCGTCGCCCCGTTCGCGCTGCTCATCGCCATCGGCATGTCGGCCATCGGCCTGAACACCACGCTGCCGTTTGCGAGCATCATCGTGGTCTCGCTGATCGTGACGACCACCGTGCTGGCACAGGGCGACATCGTTAAGTCGGTGATCCTGTCCATCATCGGCCTGCCGGTGTACTTGTACGCGGCCTCGTTCTTCGCCCCATACTTCACGCAACTGGCGCAGGCCACCGGCGTGTTCGCGCAACTCTCGGCGGACATCCCCGCGGCCTTCCAAAACCTGGCGCAAATCACCTGGTTGGAGATGAACGCCGCCGGCTTCCGGCTGATGGTGTTCTCGGTGCTGGCGATGTTCCAGGGACAACTGTTCCCGGGCGTGCTCGCGCTCGTCATCATCCCGGCCTGCTGGTGGTATTACTTCCGCACCATGAAGCGCCGCGAGAACGCCGCAGCGCAGGAGAGCGGCGGCATCGCCGGCAACACGCGACCGTATCCGGATGCGCCCGCTGGTGTCACAGCGACCAGCGCAGCGGATTGACCTCACCCTCACCCCGCGCAACATTAGTTGCGACGCCCTCTCCCGGTTGCCAAATGCGGGCAACCAGGAGAGGGGAGCGGGCCATGACAAGTCCAAATCGCCCCCCCCACGCCCCACGACCAACTGCGTCGTTGGGAGAGGGGGTCGGGGGGTGAGGGTTGTCCGTCATCACCGTCACCGCCCACCCCGCCGTCGATCGTGTGCTGCACGTGGTCCGGCTGCACCCGAACGAAACCAATCGCGTGCGCGTGGCGCGGCTGTACGCGGGCGGCAAAGGTAACAATGCCGCGCGCGCCCTCCATCGGCTCGCCGTAGCGGTGAGGGCTACAGGATTTCAAGGCGGATACACCGGCGAGTTTTGTACTCGAAGCTTGGAGGCCGAAGGCATTCGGACGGTTTTCACGAACTGCGGCGCGCTTACGCGCACCTCGCAACTGGTGTTCGAGGACGAGACCGGCAACGTGTATCCGTTATATGAGCCGGGGCAGGTGATTGAGGCGGATGAGGCCGACGCGCTGATTCGAGAAGTGAGCCGTCACCTTGAACCGGGGAAGGTGTGCCTGCTGTGCGGCTCGTCCGTCGCCGCCGACCTGTATGCCCGCATCATTTCACTGGCGCACGAGCGCGGCGCGCGCTGTCTGTTGGATAGTTCGGGCGAGTCGCTCAGGCTCGGCCTGGCGGCGAAACCACATCTCATCAAAGTCAACGTGCACGAACTGGGCGAGTGCCTCGGCGAGCGGCTTGACCAGCGCGCCACACAACTCCGCGCGCTGCGAGCCGTGCAGGCCACGGGTATCTCGGTCGTCGCCGTCAGCCTCGGCGCTAAGGGATTGCTGGCAACGGATGGAGTGACAAACTGGCACGGCCACTTGCGGATGGGCAACGTCGTGAACACCGTGGGCTGCGGGGATTCGCTGCTGGCGGGGATGGCGACAGCGTTGTTGAATAACGCGCCATTGTCCGAGATTGTCCGCTGGGGCGTGGCCTGCGGCGCGGCCAACACACAAGTCGTCGGCGCAGGGTTTATCGAACGTGCCGTGGTTGAACAATTATTGCCGCAAGTTAATGTCCAACCGCTTTGACGCACCGAATGGCGCGAAATTCGCGAAAGTCAATTCGCGTAATTCGGTGCGAAGTCTTTCAATGCCTTCATGACCGACCGTATCAAACTCGTCATCCTCGGCGGCAGTTCGCTTTCGACGCCGTTGCTCTTTGAAGCCCTGGCGCAACACGGCGCGCAGGCCGCGTACGATATCGTGCTCGTGGGTCGTGACACTGAACGGCTTGAGCTTGTCTTGCGCGTCTCACGAACGCTGCTCGACAACTTTCCAACTTGCAACCTGCAACTGTTCATCTCCGCCGATGCCGAACGCGCGCTGGAGGGTGCTGACTTCTGCCTCAACCAGATTCGGCCGGGCGGGTTGGAAGGCCGCGCCTTCGACGAGTCGTTCCCGCGCGACCTCGGCATCCCAGGCGAGGAGACGCTGGGGCCAGGTGGCTTCAGCAGCGCATGCCGCAGTGTGCCGGCGGTGCTGGGTTACTGCCGAATGATGGAGCGCGTCGCGCCGCAGGTCATTCTCATCAACCTCACCAACCCGTGCAGCCTCATCCAATACGCTGTGCGCCGCTACACGCGCGTCAACGTCATCGGCCTATGTGAGCTGCCAGTCCTCATCATGGAACGCGTGGCCGCGCTGCTCAATGTGCGACCGGCCGAATTGGAATTCGAGTTGGGCGGCATGAATCACTTCAGTTGGATTACGGCGATACAACACGCGGGCCGTGATCGGTTGCCCCAAGTACTGGCCCGCATCGAACAGTTGCCGAAGTTGGGCGTCGAGCCTGACCTTGCCCGCGCGCTCGGCGTCATCCCCTCGCCCTTCATGCGTTTCTACTTTCATCCTGACCGCGTACTGGCGGAGACGGCAGGCAAAACGGTGCGGGCGCGGGAACTCATCGCGCTCGGCGATGAAATGCTGGCGGACTTTCAACAGTGGACGCCGAACGATGGCGCATTGCCGGCAACTTTGCGGCAACGCGGCGCGGTGTGGTACGACAAAATCGTCGCGCCGGTGCTGCTGGCGCTGGCCGAGAAACGCAGCGCCGTGCTGCCGCTCAACGTGGAGAACAACGGCGCGGTGCCGTGCCTGCCGAACGAGGCGATTGTAGAGGTGCTCGCGCCAATCGCCGCCGGTGAAGTACAACCCGCCCCGCGCGTCGAGCTTCCGCCGGATGCGGCCGCGCTGCTGCGGCGGCACTGCGTCTTCGAAATGTTGGCCGCCGAAGCGATTGTGGAGCGCGACCGGGATAAAGCGCTGCGGGCGTTGTTGTCCAATCCGCTCGTCCAGTCATACGACCAGGCTGAACAAATTTCAAAACTCACTTTCGACAAAAGAGAATCGTCAACGGATTGAACTGATGAAACGATTGGGTATAGCAATCCGTATAACCCGTTGACCAACGCGACGGAGCAACAACGATGAATGATCCGATTACTGAGATGCGCGAGAAGATGGTGGTGATTGGCCGGGCGCTGTACGAGCGTTTCCTCACCGATGCAGCCGGCGGCAACCTCAGCGCCCGCATCGGCGACAAGCTCGTCATGTCACCGCGTTACGCGGGCAGCAAGTGGAGTTGGCGCTTGCGGCCCGAGCAGTATTTGATTCTCGACCTCGACGGCCACAAACTGGACGGCGACGGTGAAGTGTCGCGCGAGTACCGCGTGCACAAAACTCTGCTCAACGAGTTTTATCCCGAGTGCACGGCCGTGGTGCACGGACACGCGCGTAATGTGCTGGTGTTCTGCGCCGCGCAGAAGCCCATCCCGCCGGTGCTGTATCAAACGGATAAGTTCGGTGTGATTCAGCATGTGGCGGATGCGCCCGCGCATTCACAGGACCTGGCCGACAACATCGCCGCCGCCATCCGCCCACAGACCGAGCGGGTGCGCAAAGGCGCCGTCGCGGTGATGGCCCCACGCCACGGGCTGTTCGTGCTGGGCAAGGATATCGAGTCCGCGTATGACTCCGCCGACCGTATCGAGAACAATGCCTACTGCGTGTTGATGAGCAAACTGTTGGAGGAGTAATCAACGGATTGAACGGAATATCAAGCCAATTGAACGGATTGTTTTCTTCTGTTCAATCATCGCCGTTCATCGGTTCAATCCGTTGACGAATTGACCCTGATATGAGTCTTCTTCGATTTGGGCCGAATACGAGCGAAAACGAGTTGCGCTGTGCGATTGTGGAATGCGGTCGCATCGCCTACGAGCGTGGGCTGTTGATGAGCAACGACGGCAACATCTCAGTGCGGCTCGACGATGAGCGCCTCCTCATCACGCCCTCGGGCCTGTGCAAGGGCCGCCTGGCGCCGGAGGATATGCTGGTGATGGATTTGGGGGGGAACGTGTTGCAGCCCGCTGCCGATCCCGCACTACGGCCCTCCGGCGAGACGGCCATGCACACTGAAGCCATGCGCCAACGACCGGACATCCGCGCAGTGCTGCATGCGCACCCGCCGTACGCCGTGGCGCTCACCGTGGCCGACCTGCGCTTCCGCACCGACGTGCTGGCTGAAGTGATCCTCGGCCTCGGCGAAGTGCCGATTACGGATTTTGCGCTGCCCATCTCTGTTGAGAACGCCCGCGCCATCCGTCCGTTCATCCGCGACCACAACGCGCTGCTGCTGCGCAATCACGGCAGCCTGACTGTCGGCGCGCATCTCGATGAAGCCTTAATTCACCTCGAACGTGTGGAGACGGTGGCGCAGATTCTGTTGCTGGCCTACAGCGCAGGCAAGGTGACACCGCTGCCGAAAGCGATGCTGCCGAAGTTGTATGAATTGCGGGCAATGATGACGGGAAAGGTCACGGCGAAAAGCTCTCGCGCCAAGACGCGAGGGCGGTAGGGGCAGGGACTGACCACCCATGGGGCGACCACAAGGGTCGCCCTTACATTTCCCGATGATTGACGAACGACTCATCCTCCTCAACTTGAATGCCAACACAGCCGAAACCGTGATTCGGGCGCTCGGCGCGCGGATGGAAGCGACGGGCTACGTGAAGCCGAGTTGGGCCGACGCGGTGCTCGCGCGCGAGAAGGTCTACGCCACCGGCCTGCCCACCGAAGTGCCGGTCGGGTTACCGCATACTGACGTTGAATACTGCCTGCAGCCGGCCATCGCCGTGGCCACGCTCGTGCAGCCGGTAACGTGGGGGATGATGGGCGACCCGACGCAAACGGTCTCCGTGCAAAGCGTGTTCGCGCTCTCGGTCGTGCAGCCGCAGGAGCAGGTGAAGACGCTGACCAATTTGATTGACTTCTGCCAGAAGCCCGAGAACCTGCGCGATTTGCATGCCGTGCCCTCGAGAGAGCGCGCTGCGGAACTTCTGCGCGAACGTCTCGGCGCGCCCCCCCTCTCACGCTGGGAGAAGGGGATGGGGGGTGAGGGCGCGTCCATCACCCTCACCGTCACCCATGCCGTGGGGCTGCACGCCCGCCCGGCGGCCAAGTTCGTGCAGACTGCGGCACGCTTCCAAGCCAAAATCGAAATCGCCAACCTCGCCCGAGGCAATGCCTCCGTCAACGCCAAAAGCGTCCTCAAAGTCCTCACCCTTGCCGTGCAACAAGGCCAACAAATCCGCCTGCAAGCTGATGGACCCGATGCAGAAGCGGCGCTGGCCGCCCTCCGTGAGCTGGTCGAAAGCGATTTTGGCGAGTGATGCACATGTGTGAAAGTTCTTCACACATGCGTGACAAATCACTGCATCCGGGTTATAACAGTGCAAACGTGCATCATTAGCACAGTTTCCACTTATCTAAAAACATCAACCGAATAGTTGTGCTTTCAGTGTCCCACGAAAGACTGGCGAGGACGGCTGTGTCTCGACGCGTCTCAACCGCGAACGAAAACGGACAAAAACCACCCGACGGCGACCGGCTGGAATTGCTGGCCCGCATCGCCGGGCTGTATTACGAAGACCGGCTGACGCAGGAGGAAGTCGCGCAGCAAACGGGTTACTCACGCTCGATGATCTCGCGCTTCCTCACCGAGGCCCGCGACCTGAACGTGGTGGAGGTCAAGGTCAACCACCCGTTGGGCCGCCGCCGGGAGTTGGAGCAACCGCTGCAATCGGCCCTGGGATTGAAGGCCGTACGCGTGCTGTCGCGCGGCACGCTCGACTATTCACAGATGATGCGACGGCTGGGCACGTTGGCAGCGCGCGCGGTGGAAGAGCTGGTGCAGGACAACACCATCATCGGTGTGTCGTGGGGGATGGGCGTGTGGGAGTTGACCAACGCCCTCCGCCCGCAACACCGCGCCGGCGTCCACATCGTGCAGATGATGGGGGCGCTGGCCGCCAGCGAGCCGGAAACCGATGGGCCGGAACTCTCGCGCCGCCTGGCCCGCATCTTCAGCGGGCGTTACACCACGCTGCCGATGCCGCTAATTGTGGATAGCGAGGCCATCAGCCAATCATTGCGCGAAGACCAGCGCTTCAAGCGGGTGATGATGTATTGCCAGGATGCGCAACTCGCCCTCATCGGCGCGGGCACGGTGGATCCGGAACGCAGCAGCATGTTGCGCGCGGGCTACCTCTCCGACGAGCAGTTGCAGGAGTTGCGCGACGCGGGTGCGGTCGGCGATGTGTGCGCGCTGCATTACAACCTGCACGGCGAGTTGATTGACACGCCCCTCACCCGGCGCATGGTGGCAATTGACGCGACCACGTTGAAAGCCATTCCGACGAAGCTGGCGGTGGCGGGCGGGCAGTACAAAGCTGCCACCATCCTTGGCGCGTGCCGGGCGGGCTTCATTGATATGTTGGTGACAGACGACGTAGCGGCCAAGAGTCTCAACAGCATGTTGCAAGGAGACCGGTGACGTGACGTTAGCGCAATTAGGAATGGGCTGGGCGCGCGAGCGACTGGACACGATGCTGCTCATCCGCGCTTTCGAGGAAAAGGCCGAGGAGTTGTTCTCGCTCGGGCGTGTCCATGGCACGATGCACCTGTCCATCGGGCAAGAGGCTAGCGCAGTCGGTGCGGCCTCCGCTTTGCGAGAAGGCGATTACCTGCTCAATCACCATCGCGGGCACGGCCACTGCCTGGCGTGGTTCGGCAGCGATGTAAACGCGATGATGGCCGAGTTCATGGGCAAAGAGACCGGCTACTGTCGCGGGCGCGGCGGCTCAATGCACATCGCCAACGTGGACGCCAACAACCTCGGCGCGAACGGCATCGTCGGCGGCGGCCTGCCCATCTCGGTCGGCGTCGGCCTGAGCATCAAGCAACGCAAAACGACACAGATCTGCCTCGCCACCTTCGGCGACGGCGGCGCGAACACCGGCGCGTTTCATGAAAGCCTCAACATGGCCAGCATCTGGCGGCTGCCGGTGATTTACCTGTGCGAGAACAATCAGTACGCCATGTCCATGCCGATGCAGCGGGCCTTCAACATCGAGCGCATCAGCGAGCGTGCTGCCGCGTACGGCATTGCCGGCGTCACGGTGGATGGCAACGATTTGCTGGCGATGTACAACGCCGTGCGTGAGGCCGCCGAACGCGCGCGCACCGGCGGCGGGCCGACGCTCATCGAAGCGTTGACTTATCGCTGGCGTGGACACAGCAAGAGCGACAAGCAAGCGTATCGCACACGCGATGAAGTGAAGGAGTGGCAACAGCGCGATCCCATCAATCGCTTTGCAGCGGCGATGAGTCTGAGCGAGCCTGAACTCGACGCCGCGCGCGCGCAAGCCCTCGAGCGCATCAACGCCGCTGTCGCGTTTTCCCAGGCCAGCCCGGAGCCGGCGGTCGAGAACATCACGGAGGGCGTGTATGCCTGAAGTGATGGCAGCCTCTGCCACGGCCTTGCCCACGTACGCCACTGTGCCCAGCGGCACAACACGCGAACTAACGTATGTCGAAGCCGTGCGCGAAGCCCTGCATCAGAGCATGGCTGCCGATGAGCGGGTCTTCCTCATCGGTGAGGACGTAGGCGTGTACGGCGGCGCGTTCGGCGCGAGCGCGGGGTTGTTGCAGGAATTCGGCGAGGGGCGTGTGATTGACACGCCCATCTCCGAGGCCGGCATTGCGGGCGCGTGCATCGGCGCGGCGCTCACCGGCCAGCGGCCCGTCGGCGAAATCCAGTTCATGGATTTCATCACCATCAGCATGGAGCAGCTCGTGTTGCAAGCCGCAAAGATCCGCTTCATGTTCGGCGGCAAGGCCAGCGTGCCAATGGTGCTGCGCACGCCGGGCGGCTCCGGTACCGGCGCGGCAGCCCAACATTCCGAGTCGCTCGAAAACTGGTTCGTCCACATCCCCGGCCTCAAGGTCGTCATGCCAAGCAATCCGTTTGACGCGAAAGGTTTGCTCATCGCCGCCATTCAAGACGACAACCCGGTGATCGTCATCGAACACAAACTGCTGTACCGCACCAAGGGCCTTGTGCCCGATGCGATGTACAGCACGCCTCTCAGCCAAAGCCATGTGGCGCGCGCGGGCCAGCATCTCACCCTCGTCGCCACCTCCTTAATGGTCAACCGCGCGCTCGAAGCTGCCAACAAACTTGCGAGTGAAGGCATCGAAGTCGAAGTCATTGACCCGCGCACCCTCAGCCCGTTGGATGATGCGCCAATCATTGAAAGCGTGAAGAAGACCGGGCGGGCGTTGGTCGTACACGAGGCCGTCAAGACTGGCGGCTTCGGCGGCGAGGTCGTCAGCCGCATCGCGGAGAGCGAAGCGTTCGATTATCTCGAAGCGCCGGTACGCCGCTTGGCTGGGTTAGACATCCCCATCCCGTACAACCGCACGCTCGAGGCGAACGCGGTGCCGCAGGTGGAGAACATCGTGGCCGAGGCGCAGAAATTGGTGAAGGGTGAGTATTGATGTGAAACGTAAAACGTGAAACGTGATTGCCCCCGCAACCATCACGCTTCACGTTTCACGCATCACGTGACCGTAGCGACTGTGGCCAAAGAAGTGATCATGCCCAAGTTCGGCTTCACGCAGGAGAGCGCGGAAATTGTGCGCTGGCTCAAGCGTGCCGGTGATTCGGTCGAACAGGGCGAGCCGATTGCAGAAGTGACGACGGATAAGGTCAACATGGAAGTCGAGGCCCCGGCCGCCGGCATCCTCGATGGGTTGCGGTTCGCCGAGGGCGATACCGTTCCGGTGACCGAGATCATCGCGTACATCCGTGCAGCGAACGATACTTTGCCATCCGCCGTAGAGACGACGTCGCTTCGCTTACAGCGGGTCGTCTCCGCCCCCGCCACCGAAGAGACCCGCGCTACGCCGGTCGCGCAGAAGATGGCGCAGGACAAAGGCGTGGATTTGAGTGGCGTGCCCGGCAGCGGCATCGGTGGGCGAATTACGAAACTCGACGTTGAGCGTTATCTCACAGAGAAGGGTGGCAATGGCCAACCCGTTACGCGGGTGGCTGCCGTGCCCGCTGCCCGCCGCCTCGCGCGCGAACTCGGCGTTGACCTCGCTGCAATCGAAGGTACCGGCCCGCGCGGGCGCGTGCAGTCAGACGATGTACGCGCCGCGTGGGCCGCGGGACGAATGACGGAAGACGAAGGACGAAAGCAAGCCGCGCCCAAACCGTCCGTCGTCCGTCGTCCGTCCACCGTCATCCCCCTTGCCGGCATGCGCCGCACCATCGCACAGCGTTTGCAGAAGAGTTTTCAAGAGTCGCCGCATATCTTCTTCGATGCCGAGATTGACGTGACCGAAGCCGAACAGCTTCGCTCACGCGCGAATGAACGCCTGGGCAAAGATCAGCCGAAGGTCAGCCTCACGGCCATCATCGCCAAAGCGTGCGCCTGGGCGCTGGGCCGCAACCCGATGGTGAACGCCCGCATCGAGGGCGACGACATTCTATTGCTCGATGAAATCAACCTCGGCATCGCCGTGGCGCTGGAGGCGTCCGCCGGTTACGGCGGGGGGTTGATTGTGCCGGTGGTGCGCGATGTGCCGCACAAAGGCCTCGCGCAACTGGCGATGGAGATCGCCGACTTCGCGCAACGCGCGCGGGCCAATCACCTGCGACCGGATGATGTGGCCGACGGCACGTTCACTGTCTCGAATCTCGGTATGTTCGGTGTGGATCGGTTCACCGCCATCATCAATCCGCCGCAAGCGGCCATCCTTGCGGTGAGCCGCGTACGCCGGCAGTTCGTGCCGGATGCCAACGATCAACCGGTAGTGCGGCCATTGATGACGGTCACGCTCTCCGCCGACCACCGCCTCGTGGATGGCGCGGTGGCGGCGCGCTTCATGAAAGATTTGCGTGACGGGCTCGAACAGCCGGCGTTGATGATGATTTAGGAGGCAACATGTCTTCGACTGCGACGGTCATTATCTTAATGTTGGCCTTGATGTGGGCGCTGCAATATGCGTTGTCGTTCTGGCAGATGCGCCGCTACTACAGAAGGCTCGCCGAATTGCGGCGTGAAGGAACCGTGTGGGTGGGACTGGCCGGTTCGGCCTGGAAACGGCGGCAATATGCGGTGCTGGTGGTGGATCGAGACAACCGCATCGTGCGCGTTGAGCAACTGTCCGGCTGGACGGTGCTGGCGGCCCTCCAGCCCGTGCCCGGGCGTGAGGGGCGACCGGTGAGCGATCTCACGGACGATACGCTCCCACTGCCGGTTTCCGACAAACTGCTGCTGGCCTTGCGCGACGCCGTCAAGCACATGCAAGCGTACGCAAAAAAGAAAGCGGCTGAGGCCAAGGCGGACAACGGCTCGTTGGCCGCTTCATCACGGCTGGCTTGACTGCGGACGCGCACGGCTGCCATCAGAAAGGAGAAACTTATCGCCGAGAATCGCAGCCACTCCTGAACACCGCTGGGGTAGATCACTTGTCGAATCATTCACGCAAGAAAGGATGGAGTTGGCCATGGACTTTTTAGTTCAACTGGCTCAGGGGTTTATCGGCATCTTCAAAGCCGGCGCCGATTGGTGGTGGGCGGTGTTTGTCGGCATCGTGCCGCTGGTCATCGTGCTGATGACAGCCTTCAATGCCGTCATCGCCTGGATCGGCCAGGAGCGCATCGAAGGCTTCAGCAGGTTTGCTTCGCAGGAGGGTATCCTGTTCCTGCCATTGCGATACCTGCTGCTCCCGATCGTGGCCGTGTTCGTGCTGACCAACCCGATGGCCTATACCATGGGGCGGTTTCTGCCCGAACGCTACAAGCCCGCGTTCTACGACGCGGCGGTGTCGTTTGTGCATCCGCCGTTGGGCATCATGCCGCACGTCAATCCGGGTGAGTTGTTCGTCTGGTTGGGCATCGCGACTGGCGTGCAGACCGCTTACGGTGCGACCGCTCTGGCCGACCTGGCCGTTCGTTATCTGCTCACAGGGCTGCTCGTCATCCTGATCCGCGGCATCGTCACCGAGCGCATCACCGCCATGATGTGGAAGCAGCAGCCGGTAGCCGAAGTTGCCGTTTGAGGAGGCAAATCATGCAAGCACTCACTAGTTTCCTGACGCGCTTTGGCCGGCTCATGGGTGGCATCGTCGGCACCCTGTACCAGGCCGGTCGTGAAGCCATTGACCAGGTATGGAAGAACGTCTTACCGTTCCTGGCATTTGTGGCAGTCATCGTCGGTATCATGAATGGAACCGGGTTGGGCACCTTGATCGCCACAGCGTTGCAGCCGTTGGCTTCGAGCGTGATCGGTCTAATCGTCCTGTCACTGATCATCGGCCTGCCGGTGCTGTCGCCGTTGCTCGGTCCGGGCGCGGTGATCGCGCAGATCATCGGCACCCTGCTCGGCACGCTGTTCGCTAATAAGACGCTGCCGTTGTCGGCCGCTCTGCCCGCGCTGTGGGCGATCAACCCACAGGTGGGTTGCGACTTCATCCCTGTCGGTCTGGCCCTCGGCGAAGCCGAGCCGGAGACGGTGGAAGTCGGCGTGCCGGCTGTGCTGTTCTCGCGTTTAATCACCGGCCCCATCGCTGTGATCATCGGTTGGGCTGCCAGCCTGGGCATGTAGAGTTCAGGAAGATTTCACTGTGAAGGGCGAGGGCCAATGACTTGGCTCTCGCCCTTCAGTCCACGATCGTAGGCGTCGCTATCGCGATATAGTCTTCGGCATCTCATCCACAAGAAGGAGCACACCATGAGCGATTACAAAAAGGTCCGCATCAAGAAAGGTCCCAAGGGCTGGGGCGGCCCACTGGTCATCGAACCCAAGCCGGGCAGAGACCTCATCTACTCCGTCACCGGCGGCGGCATCCATCCGGTCGCGGCCAAGATCGCCGAACTGACCGGTGGCAAGCCGTTCGACGGGTTCAAATCCAAAGCCGACTTCAGCGAGATTGCGGTAGCGGTGATTGATTGCGGCGGCACGGCGCGCGTGGGTGTGTATCCCATGAAGAAGGTGTTCACAGTGGATGTGCACGCCACCTCACCCGCCGGCCCACTGATGCGCTTCATCACCGAAGACCTGTTCGTCTCCGGCGTGCGGCTCGAAGATATCGAGGTCGTTGGATAGTAGAGACGCCGTCGCTTCGCTTACGCGGCGCGACTCTACCAACGCATGATTAAATACACTGCCCACATCACCGGCATCGGGCCTTTGCTGGCGGAGTTCACGGATGCCGGTGTGCTGGTGTTCTTTGGGCAAAGCGCCCCCGAGGAGTTGATGGAATTCGCCGTCATTCATGACGGGCAAACGCTGGCCGAGCCGGTGGCTGCTGGAGATGAGTTCGTCATAGGTGAGGCGCGCTATCGCATTACGGTGGTCGGCGAGGTCGCCAATCAAAACCTGGCCAACCTCGGGCACTTCGTCGTCAAGTTCAATGCTGCCGCCGAAGCCGAGTTGCCGGGCGACATCTGCGCTGAGGCGCGATCCCTGCCGCCGATTGAAGTCGGGATGCAGTTTCAAATCGTTGGACACGAATAAACACGGATACGTGCCATAGTGGCGTGTCCCCAAAACCTCATGTCACTCAAAGATCGCTTACGCGCCCGCGCGTCGCAGCACGGCCCCATCCGCGTTGGCCTCATCGGCGCCGGGCAGATGGGCACCGGTCTCATAAGTCAAATGGAGCGCATGGTCGGCATGCGGGTCGTGGCGTGCGCCGATGTGCTCCCCGACCGCGCCGCCACGGCGTATACCGAAGCGAGTGTGGACGCGGCCCAGGTGGAAATGCTGGACGCTGACGCTGACCTGCAGCGCGCAGGAGAGGCCATCGCCGCCGGACGCCGCGTCGCGACGACGAGCGCCGATTGGCTGGCCAGAATCCCCACGCTCGATATCATCGTGGAATGCACCGGCGTACCGGAAGTGGGCGCGCGGGTTTGCCTGGCCGCCATCGAGGCGGGCAAGCACATCGTCAACATGAACGTCGAGACCGATGCGACGGTGGGCTATGTGCTGGCGCAGAAAGCCCGGAAGAAAAACGTCGTGTACACGCTAGCCACGGGCGATGAGCCGGGCACGATCAAAGAGATTTTTGATTTTGCCGACGCGCTGGGTTTCGAGATCGTCGCCATCGGCAAGGGCAAGAACAATCCACTCAACCGCGCCGCCAATCCCGACACCGCCAGCGCCAAAGCCAAATCGCAACGCATGAGCCCGAAGATGCTGGCCTCGTTTGAGGACGGTACCAAGACGATGGTCGAGATGACGTCCATCGCCAACGGCACCGGCTACGCGCCCGAAGTGACCGGCGCGTACGGGCCGACGACGACGGTGAAGAACCTGGCCAACATCTTCATCCCCAAAACCGATGGCGGCATTTTCAACAGCCGCAAAGCGGTGGATTATGCCGTGGGTGATGTCGCGCCGGGTGTGTTTGTCATCATTACCACCGACCAGCCGAAGATCATCACCGACCTGAACTATCTGCGTTTGAACGGCAACGGCAAATACTGGGCGCTATATCGGCCCTATCACCTCGCCAACCTCGAAACGCCGATTGCGGTGGCGCGGGCGGTGGTGTACAACGATGTGACGCTGGCGACCGAGCAGGCG
>JBQTJD010000076.1:0-2845 GCA_052387475.1 Anaerolineales bacterium
TGCCCTTGTGTTGCGGCTTGGCGGGCAGACACGGGTCGATCAGGAACCCGTAGTGCTCAGCACATTCGGCATAGGCCCGCTGCACTTCCGGATCACGGTCGCGGGCATAGGCCTTCAGGATCGCGGCCTTCAGGTTATCCAGCACAACGCGCGCGGGCACGCCCTGAAAAAACTCAAAGGCGTTCTGGTGGCACTGCAACCAGGTGCGCAGAGTCTCAGTAGATCCAATTTTCACAGTCTTGGAGTGGCTGGCGCGGTGATCTCATGGACGCAACCGTAATGCTGTTCCAGCGCTCGAATGATGAACTTGACCAAGCGGTTGAGTTCAAAGAGCTTGGTCCGTAGCCAGCGGCCACCGCGCCGCGGGACTTGAGTGAACCGCCAACGCAAATGAACCCAGATATTGAGCAGCACAAAACTCAGGCCAATCAACAGGAAACGATAGGCCGGGTTCGGCGAGGTGGTCCAGCCCCGCACCTGGCCGGCACAGCGGTAACTCGACTCGATTCCGAAACGGCGCCGGTATTGCTGGCGGGCCTGGCGTGGACTCCAGTCCAGATGGATGAGGATGAAGATCATCCAGTCCGCTTTGCGCGGTTGACGCCCGGTGCGTTTGGCGGTGGTGAACACGCGGCAGACCGCCAGGTCGGCGGTGAAAGACGCCCCGTCTGCGCCATGAAACGTGTAGCGCGTGCGATAGCTCCGCTGGCCGTGGCACAAGGCTCGGGTGCCGCCCGTCTTACCACGAATGGTGCACGCGATCAAGGCGGGCTGCTTTCGGCGCGTCAGATAATCCTGGACAGCGATCCCGTCGAAGCCCCGGTCGAGAAACAAACGGGCGATGCGAATCCCCAATGTTTTCAGGCGATTCAACAGGTCGTTCAGCAACGTAACGGTGTCTTCATCGGGCAAGACGAACCGCACGGCCAACGTGACCCGCAAGTGCTTCACCATCACGTAAGCCGTCGCCACCCGATAGAAGCGCGTGGTGCCGTCTTTCGCCTGGCCGCGCACCCACAGCCCTGCGGCTTGGGCGGTCTTGCCATAGTAGGGTCGGTCATGCAGATCAATCGCCACCTCCCGCGCGCGGCGCGGGATGCGCTCCGGGATTTCAACCGCCAAGGCCGCGTTCAAGCGCCGTTCCAAATCGGGCAAGTCTTCCACGCGCAGTTGCGCCTTGAAGTACAGCCGGATGGTTTCCGGGTCGGGGCTACCGACCAAGTCCGCGCAGACCGACTCGACCGTGCCCGTGTTGGTCGCCACGCCCAGCAAGACTTTCAGCAAATCATCCGTCGTGCACGTGGAGCCTTGAGCTTCCAACGGCAGGTGTTTTCCCAACAGGTTTTGTGCGTGGTTCAGCACTTTCTGATCCGTCAATCTCAGCGTATCATTCGGCACAGGCTTGTTCTCCGGGGATTGTTTGGTTGGCACCTGCAATCCTACACCGGTTGAACAAGCCTTCGTGTTCCGGTTACATCAAGCCGTCCTGAAGCAAAAGTTCGAATCTACTGAGTCTGGTCAAACACAAACTCGACGTACATGTGCCGGCTCCAGCCCAACACGATCACGAAGATCCATGTTCGGCGCCGTTCGCCAGTGAGCGGATCGATGAGCGGTGCGACTTCACCGAAGTCCACCTGAGCGACTTCACCGGGAGGCGTTTCGAGCCGCCCCACCACTTGAGGCGGTTTGACCGGGCGCAGCTTGACCGTCAAGCGCCAGACGGCCGACTCACTTCCGCTGAACTCGGGTCGCTCGCACAGCTTGTGGTAGATCAGGCGCGGGGTCAAACCCTGGGCCAGCCAGGCAGCGATCTCGTCGCGGTAGGGCTCCAAGCTCGAACGGTTCTGGGGAGGATCGTCATTCCCCAGGGTGGCGGCTAATTGAGCATGCAGTGTCGCCAGGTTGGGCAGGGGACCGGCCAGCAGCTTCTGGCCGGCCGCCCAGCGGCGATACTTGGCGACGGTCTTGCGGTCGAGCTGCAGGGCGCGGGCAATCGCCCGGTTGGTTTCGCCGGCTTGCAACCGGCGCAGCAAAGCATGTAGGTCCATAGTGTTGAGTCTCCGGTCGCTCATGGCGGTCTCCTCCAGGGCAAAGTGCCCCAAGGATACCGCCGCTAGGGAGACTCCTTCACGGCCACTGGCCCACGCCAGCCGAGGTCACCTGGCCCATCCTGGCCGAGGCCGCTGGTCCAGGGTGGGTGAGGTCAGGTGGCCCATTGTGGCTGAGGTCGCCTGGTCCAGTATATGGTGAGGAGTGACAACCCCATCATTCAAGAGATTGCCGTTGGCATTCCAGGCATACGCCACCCCGCCTGCATTCGTCAGCCGGTTGGCGTCATCATAGGTATACACCGTCGTGCTGGTGATCGTCGCTGCGCTTAGCCGGTTGCCGACCGCATCATACGTGTAGGCAAAGAACGAGTTGTCCGGATACTGCGCTCGCGTCAACCGGTTGAGCGGGTCATAGGTGTAGACAATCGCCGCCGTCGCCCCGAACTCGGTGGCACCCATGTCGCAGCGCGCCGTGCCGTTGGCATCTCCATCCACCGGGCGATAGTAACCGCGCTGGTCGTTGGCCGGGCAGGCGTTCCCGCCGCTGCCGGGCGTGGCCGCATTGCCGGAATTAGGCATGCGACTCAGCGTCGGGCCTAGCTCAAGGAACGTTGCATCCCATCACCAAACTAGAGAAGAGAGATATTTCATACTTCCAATCATAACCTTCTGCATAGTATGACACACTCAGACGTGTTCTATCACGACAGTATGTCCTGCTTTCATCTGGTGGTGCATAATTCTCTATATAGCGCCAACCCATTTTCAATAAAATGGGATCGTAGTAGTCA
>JBQTJD010000077.1:0-8292 GCA_052387475.1 Anaerolineales bacterium
AACCGCCGTTGTATCGCATTGATCACAAGAAAAACGCGCAGTATGATTACAGCGATGTCGAGAAAGACACGGCCGTCAAGGCCTTGGGCAAAGATGGCGACCGGGCGACGATCCAGCGCTTCAACCGGCTGGGCGAGATGAATGCCGAGCAGTTGTGGGATACGACGATGAACCCCGCGCACCGCACGCTGCTGCAGGTGGATATCGAGGACGCCGCCGAGGCCGACCGCACCTTCGATATGCTCATGGGCGAAGCCGTAGACCCGCGTCGCCGCTTCATCCAGACGCACGCGAAGACTGTGAAGAATTTGGACGTGTAACGTTGACAGACACGGGGCAATCGGTATAATCGCGCCTTGCCCCAACTGGCCCCGTAGCTCAACTGGCAGAGCAGTTGACTCTCAATGGGAGCCTGCCACGGAAACGTGGCAGTGAAAAGGTGTCAAAGTCGGGAAACCCTACCGCAGCCTTGCGCTGGCAATCCCGAGCCAAGCCCACGACGCAGCTAGCTGCTTACCGGGAAGGTGTAGAGACTAGACGGCACCCGCCTACGTCGAAGGATAGGGCGATGGGATAGTCCAGACCACAAACCGCAAGGGCGGCGAAAGCCGAAGTGGTAAGTAATCACTTGGTTGAGGGTTCGAGTCCACCCGGGGTCAAACAAAAGACCCGCCACGCGGCGGGTCTTTTGCTTACACTTGCTCGTAGTGCGCGGCGTTGAGGACGAACAACGTCGCGCGCGACTGGCCGTCGTCGGGTGGGGCGCAGGCCTCACGGATGAGATCGGTAACCGGTTGCACGTGTTCGCCCTCGGCGCCGATGAGGAGGGTGACGTTGCCACGCCGTAAAAACCCTCCGGTGCTAGCGACACGCGTCACGCGATGGCCTTTCTCAACCAGCTTGCCGATGACGGCGGCGTCATCACGGTCACGGATGATGGCGAGGATGAGTTTCATGGCAGCCTCAGACTTGTTGGAAGCTTTCGACATCCAGCGCGTAGATGACGGCGCCGCCAGTCTCGGCTTCGATCATCAGGGTTTGTGCAGATGCCAGCGGTGTTTCGAGTTGGGCGGGGATGAGGCGGCGGCGGGTGCGGCACTCAGTCCGCAAACGATTGAGCAACCCGGCTTGGTTTGCCCGGCTCAGGCCGATGAGCAGCGTCGAGAGCCGCTCGTCGAGCAGCCCGCCCCGGCTGTCAATCACGGTGACGTAGAAGCCATCGCGGGTGAGCGCCTGCACCAATTCACCGGTCTGCTCACCGCTGACGGTGACGATCATAAGCTGGTCAATGGTGGCAGTCGGCATAATTCACTGGGCGGGAGTTTGTTGATGGATAGCCTGGCGCGCGTAGTGTTTCAGTCGCGCCAGAATGGCCCGCATGCCATTGAGCCGCTGGCCGCTGAGCACGCCGCCCAATCCCATCTGCTCGTAAAACGTGGTCGGCACGGCCAGCACTTCTTCCGCGCGCAAGCCGTTCAATCCCTGTGACAAAATGGCGGCATAACCGCGCACGGTGGGCGCTTCGTCGGGCACATCGAGATAATACTGCATTCGGCCGTTCTCTGCTGCGGCATGGGCGAACACCGGCGTCATGCACTCCGGCACCGGCTCCATGCGTTCCTTGTGTTCCTTCAGCCAGCCGGGCAGGGGCGGCAATTCCTGCGCGTATTGCAGCAACAGTTCCAGTTTTTCGCGGCCCTCGGCCAGAGCAAAGTCCTCGACAATTTCCTGTAGGCGAGGTGGTAGCGTCTCTTCCATCGGATCTCCACTGGACATTGTACCGCTTCAAGACCAGTCGCGCTCCAACTATTTATGCCGAATTCCAACAGAGCGCGGCGCGAGTCTTCGCAAGAGATTATTTCGCTTTACCTTGCGCGGCCACGGCTGCGGCGGCCTTCGCCGCGGCCTCCGGGTCGCCGAGGTAGTAATTTTTGATCGGTCGCAAGTCCGCATCCAATTCATACACCAGTGGGATGCCGGTGGGGATGTTGAGCTCGGTGATGTCGGCTTCGGAAACATGGTCGAGATATTTGACCAGGGCGCGGATGCTGTTGCCGTGCGCCGCGACGACAACGCGCAGCCCGGCCTCCACCGTCGGCGCGATGGTGTTTTGCCAGTACGGCACCATGCGCGCCACCGTCTCTTTGAGCGACTCGGTGCGCGGCAGCTCATCCGCCATGAGCGCTGCATAGCGCCGGTCGAAACGCGGGTGGCGCTCATCGTCCAATTCGAGCGGCGGCGGCGGCGTGTCGTAGCTGCGCCGCCAAATCTTCACCTGCGCCTCGCCGTACTGCTCAGCCATCTCGGCTTTGTTCAACCCCTGCAACGCGCCATAGTGCCGCTCGTTCAACTGCCACGCTTTGATGACCGGCAGCCAATCCAGTTCCATCTCGTCGAGGACGATGTTGAGCGTACGGATGGCGCGTTTGAGCACCGAGGTGTAGGCGATGTCGAACGTATAGCCTTCGGCTTTGAGCAATTGGCCGCCGCTCGCCGCTTCCTGCCGCCCTTGCTCAGTCAAGTCAACGTCGGTCCAGCCGGTAAACCGATTTTCAAGATTCCAAGTGCTCTGCCCATGTCGGATGAGGACGAGTTGGTACATAGATAAGACGAATGACGATGGACGAAAGACGAAAGTGGTGGACGGCGCGCCGTCCGCTTAAGCAAAACGCACAGCGTTTGCCGCTTTCGTCCTCCGTCTTTCGTCGTTCGTCGAGTTACATATGCGCAATCACCGCGTCGCCGAACTCACTGCACTTCACTTCGGTCGCGCCCTCCATCAGCCGAGCAAAGTCGTACGTCACGGTCTTCGCGCCAATCGCGCCGTCCATGCCTTTGACGACGAGATCGGCCGCTTCCGTCCAGCCCAGGTAGCGCAGCATCATCTCGCCGGAGAGGATGACCGAGCCGGGGTTGACCTTGTCTTGATTGGCGTACTTGGGTGCTGTGCCGTGTGTGGCCTCAAAGATGGCGTGACCGGTGAGGTAGTTGATATTGCCGCCCGGCGCGATGCCGATGCCGCCCACCTGCGCGGCCAGCGCGTCGGAGAGATAGTCGCCATTGAGGTTCATGGTGGCGATCACATCGAAATCGGTGGCGCGGGTGATGGTCTGTTGAAAGACGATGTCGGCGATGACGTCTTTGATCAGCAACTTGCCGGCAGACAGCGCGGCCTTCTGCTCGGCGTTGGCCTCGCTCTCACCGGTCGCCGCTTTGGTGCGCTCCCACTGCTCCCACGTATACACTTGGCCGGCGAACTCGCGCTCGGCCAGCGCATAGCCCCAGTTGCGAAACGCGCCCTCGGTGTACTTCATGATATTGCCTTTGTGGGCAAAGGTCACATTCTTGCGTTTGTTCGCCAGCGCGTAGTGGATGGCGGCGCGCACCAATCGTTCAGTCCCTTCTTGTGACACAGGCTTAACGCCCAGGCCGGCGGAATCGGGGAAGCGAATCTTGGCGTACTCTTTTGGGAGGTTGTCCTTCAACAGTTGTTTGAACTTGAGATTATCCGCTGAGCCGTTTTCAAGGTCGATGCCAGTGTAGATGTCCTCGGTGTTCTCCCGGAAGATGACCATATCCACATCTTGCGGGCGCTTGACTGGCGAAGGCACGCCATTGAACCAGCGCACCGGGCGCACGCACGCGTACAGGTCGAGCTTCTTGCGCAGCTCAACGTTCAGGCTGCGAATGCCGCCGCCGATGGGGGTGGTCAGCGGGCCTTTGATGCCGACCAAATATTCCTTGAACGCATCCACGGTCTCATCCAGCAGCCACGTGCCAAATCGGTTGAAGGACTTCTCGCCCGCGTACACTTCCATCCACGCGATCTGCCGCTGGCCGCCGTAGGCTTTTTGCACGGCCGCGTCGAGCACGCGCACTGACGCGCGCCAGATGTCCGGCCCGGTGCCGTCACCCTCGATGAAGGGCAGGATAGGATGGTTGGGAACGTTGAGCTGGTCGTTGGCGATGGAGATTTTTTCGCCAGCGGGGACTGTGATGTGTTGATATGCCATCGCGACTCCAATTGGGGAAGATGTCGCGCGGGATTATAGCCTCAAACCCAATGGCGGACGATGGTGTTGTTCGCAGCACCGGGCAGGGCGCGCATGGAAAAGGCGGCAGGTATCTGCTTGCACTGGCTCAAGCAAAACACCTGCCGCCTTTTGGTTTCGCTGAGGCTACGAAACGCGGAGGGTAACGCAGATTTTGACCAGGATGCCCTCGTTATTTCCTTTGCGGAGAACAAGGGTGGCAATATTCGGCGCGGAAATGTTGATGTTCACATATGTGTTGAGGGTGCTGAGAGTGCCGGTGTAGACGACCGCCCCGGTTTTTGAGCGGGCGATGATGTCCACCGGGCTGGCGAAGGCCCCCAGCCGCAGACTGACCTTCTTGACGGGTGCAGGCAATTTAATCCTCACCCCCTGATGCGGGAATTGCAGACCCCTTTCGCTGCCGGTGATGTTGACGAACATGAGGGGCGTGGAACCTGCGGGCTGAGTAAACTTGTATCCGGCCAACGAGAAACTCGGCCCCAATACGGTATTGTCCGGAAACGGCGCAAAGTCTGCGCACAACTTAAGTAGAGTTGGCATGGTCAAATCCTCTTTCAAGATGGTTCCCCGATGGCGATCACGCTACTGGGGTGGGTTGGACTTAACTCAATGAACGCCGCGCGAAACTGTTTTCGGGAGCGTGGATGCGAACTAAACCATCACTGTGCACGCACAGATTGTTAGCGGTCACTGTCGGTTACGTCCGGTGAAGTGATACCAAACTGATATAAACGCCTCGCGCCTCTTGTGGGCCGCGCTCGAAAAGTGCTAGAGTAACTCAGTCAATTGACCGCGAAACGATACAAAATCGATAAGAACGCCTTGTATCTCTTGCGGGCGGTTGGCAAAAAATGCTACTGTAAAAGAAGGGGACGTCGGAAAATGCAAAGCCGCTTCCCCTCTCCCGAAGGGAGACACCATGAGCACCGAACAATCCTTCGGCCAACTGGTGAAAGCACGACGCCGCGAACTGGGGCTGACGCAGGATGAACTTGCTCGCCGCGTCGGCTGCGCGCCCGTCACCATCCGCAAGATCGAGTACGACGACCTGCGCCCGTCGGTGCAGATCGCCGAGCGGCTGGCGATGGCGCTCAACATCCCGCTGGAGGAGCGCGCGGCCTTCGTTCGCCTGGCGCGTGTGGAACGTCACCTCGAGCCGGAAACTTCAGCCACCCCAGCGCCCCGGCGTGAAGAGATCGGTCTGGAGGATTTGACCGGGCGCGCCATTCGCGGCTACGCGCTGGCCGAGCGTATCGGCGACGGCGGCATGGGTGTGGTCTATCGTGCGGTGCAGCCGCTGGTCGAGCGCGAAGTCGCGGTCAAGATCATCCTGCCGCAGTACGCCGACCATCCCGACTTCATCCGCCGCTTCGAGGCCGAAGCGCAGCTGGTCGCCCGCCTCGAACACCCCCATATCGTCCCGCTCTACGATTACTGGCGTGAGCCTGGCTCCGCCTACCTTGTCATGCGCCTGCTCCGCGGCGGGAGCGTGTTGGCCCTCCTCAAAGACGGGCCGCTACCGCTGGAAGCCGCGTTTCGCCTGCTGGAACAGATCGCCAGCGCCTTGAGCGCCGCCCACCGTATCGGCATCGTCCACCGCGACCTCAAGCCCGCCAACGTCCTGCTCGACGAAGACCGCAACGGCTATCTGGCCGACTTTGGCATCGCTAAAAATCTGGGTAACCCCAACCTCGCCGACCAGACCCAGGCCGAGATGCTGATCGGCTCGCCGGCCTACATCTCGCCGGAGCAAATCCGCGCCGAAAGCGTCCGGCCGCAGAGTGACATCTACGCCCTGGGGGTGATGCTGTATGAATTGCTGACCGGGGCGCTGCCGTTTCAGGGGCCGACGCCGATCGAGGTCATGCACCAGCACCTCAACGCGCCGCTGCCGCCGCTGGCCGCGCACCGCGCCGGCCTGCCCGCCGCGCTGGATGGCGTGATCGCCAAAGCCACTGCCAAAAACCTGCACGAGCGCTACCCGGATGTGGACGCTTTGCTCAAGGACATGCGACACGCGTTGGGGCGGGACGGCCAGCGCCTGACGCCTTCCGCGAGCCAGGTCGCCGCGCTTAGCCAACCGCTGCCCGACGACGCCAACCCTTACAAGGGCTTGCGCGCGTTTGGCGAGGCGGATACTCAGGACTTCTTCGGGCGCGAAGCCTTGACTCAGCAACTGCTCGCCCGGCTGGGCGAGGGCGGCGATTTGATCCGTTTCCTCGCCGTGGTCGGGCCGAGCGGGAGCGGCAAATCGTCGGTCGTGAAGGCAGGGCTGATCCCGGCCCTCCGTCGCGGCGGCCTGCCCGGCTCGGATCAGTGGTTCATCGTGGAGATGATGCCCGGCCCGCATCCGCTGGAGGAAATTGAGGCCGCGCTGCTGCGCATCGCCGTCAACCCGCCCGAAACCCTGAGCCACCAGCTTCGTGAGGACAAGCGCGGTCTGCTGCGCGCGGTGCGGCGCTGCCTGCCGGACGATCCGAACGTCGAGTTGGTGATGGTCATTGATCAATTCGAGGAAGTCTTCACCCTGGTCGAAGATGAGGCCGTGCGCGCGCATCTGCTCGATAGTTTGGTGGCGGCGGTGATGGACGAGCGCAGCCGCGTGCGCGTGGTCGTCACCCTGCGCGCCGATTTCACCCATCGGCCATTGCACTATGTGGACTTCGGCGAGCTCCTCCGCCAACGCATGGAAGTGATTTTGCCGATGACGCCGGACGAATTGGAGCGCGCCATTGCCGGCCCCGCCGAGCGGGTCGGCTTGGCGCTCGACTCGGGGCTGGTCTCCGCCATCATCCGCGATGTGGGCGACCAGCCGGGCGCGTTGCCGCTCTTGCAGTACGCGCTGACCGAGCTTTTTGCCCGGCGCGAGGGTCGCCTGCTGACGAAGAAAGCCTACGCCGAGATCGGCGGCGTGTTGGGCGCGCTGGGCCGCCGGGCCGAAGACGTTTATACGGGCCTGAACGAAGGGGGCCAAGCCCTCGCACGGCAGTTGTTCTTGCGTCTGGTCACCATCGGCGAAGGGACGGAAGACACGCGGCGGAGGGTCTTGAGGGCTGAACTTGACTCACTGTCGGGCGAAATCTCCAATCCCCAATCCCTAATCCCTAACTCCCTAATCCCTAATGTCATTGATTCCTTTGGCCGTTCTCGTCTCCTCACCTTTGACCGAGACCCGGTAACGCGCGGCCCGACGGTGGAAGTGGCCCATGAAGCCTTGCTGCGCGAGTGGCCGCGCCTGCGCGCCTGGCTCAACGAGAGCCGCGCCGATGTGCGGCTGCAACGCCTGCTGGCGGGCGCAGTGGCCGAGTGGATGGCCGCCGATCGTGAGCCGAGCTTCCTGCTGACGGGTGCGCGCTTGGATCAGTTTGAGGGATGGGCGGCCCAGAGCACGCTGGCGCTGACGCAAGACGAGCGCGCCTACCTTGATGCCAGCCTCGCCGAGCGCGACCGGAAACAGGTTGAAGAGGCCGAACGCACGCAGCGCGAGTTGGATCTGGCGCGTAAATCCGAGACCGCGCAGCGCACGTCGGCCAACCGCCTGCGCTATCTGGTTGGTGCGCTGACCATTTTCCTGCTGGTTGCCATCGGCCTCAGCGCCTTCGCCTTCATCCAGCAAAGCCGCGCCGAAAGGGAGGCCCGCCTCTCGACCTCGCGTGAACTGGCCGCCGCTGCGGTCAACGTCATCGGCGCGGATCCGGAGCGGAGTATTTTGCTTGCGCTGGAGGCCGTGACAACGACGCGCTCCATAGATGGAACGGTTGCCCCGGAAGCCGAGGAAGCGCTGCACCGGACTGTCGCATCGGCGCAATCGTATTTTGTCCTGAACGGCCATGACGGCATCGTGAACGATGTCGCCTTCAGCCCCGAAGGAACGCGCCTGGCGACTGCCAGTTTCGACGGAACCACAAAAGTTTGGGACGCAGCGACAGGCCACGAATTGCTGACCCTGGCCCCAGCGGACCGCACAGAGACAGCCGCCGGGCATGGCGATCATGGCGGCGAGACGAGTGAGGAACCAGCAGGGGCGGCTTATACCGTCGCCTTCAGCCCGGATGGGAATCAGATAGCTGCGGCGGGTCAAGATGGGGTCGTGACGGTTTGGGAGTCCGCCACCGGTCACCTGTTGTTTGCCTTGAGCGAGGTCAGCCCGACTGAAGCAAGCTCGGTGACGGCTATTTCGGCAATTGAATTTAGTGGTTCATCCGGCAAATGCCGATAGAATTAGTGGCACTCCACA
>JBQTJD010000078.1:0-2176 GCA_052387475.1 Anaerolineales bacterium
GCGGGTTTCAAAAAGCGGCATGGGTTTGGAAGATAAAGGCAGCATAGCATAACCAAGTGAAGCAACTCACTCGCGCCGCAAGTACGAGAACGTCTCGCGCAGCGCCAGCAGGCCGAACTCGAACAGCACCGTCACGCACAGCAGGATTTGCTCCGCTGCGCCGTCGGTGTTCCGCACGATCCACAGTTGCGCCAGCAGAAAACCCAGCACGATAGCGATGGATTGCAGCCAGTCCAGCAGCCGACTCACAACGGCATCGAGCTTGCTTTTGGGTGTGTCTTTGGGCCTCGTGGTGAGGTGAATCCGGGACATGGTGAACTCCGCTGAGCGGTCTCAGAAACCTCGGCCCGACAGCATGAGGAAATGCTCGACAATCGGCCCGAGCGAAAGCGCCGGAAAGAACGTCAGCGCGCCGATGATGAGGACGACCGAGACCAGCAACACGACGAACAGTGTGGTGTGAGTGGGGAAAGTGCCCGCCGACGGCGGCGTGATCTTTTTACCGGCCATGCTGCCCGCAATCGCCAGCGCCGGCAGGATGACGGCAAAGCGGCCGATCAACATCACCACGCCCAGTAACACGTTGTAAAAATCGGTGTTGGCGTTGAGACCGGCGAAGGCGCTGCCGTTGTTGTTGGCGGCTGAAGAAAACGCATACAGAATTTCACTCAGCCCGTGCGGGCCACGGTTGAGCAGCGAGGCCTGACCGACTTCGGTAACGGCGGCGAGGGGTGAGAAGAGCAGGATGCAGGCGCTCGGCGCGAGCACGGCCACCATCGCCAGCTTCACCTCCCACGCTTCCACCTTCTTGCCGAGATATTCCGGCGTGCGCCCCACCATCAGCCCGGCGATGAAGACGGTGAGGATGACGAACATCAACATGCCGTACAGCCCCGCGCCTACCCCGCCAAAGATGACTTCGCCGAGCTGCATATTCACCATTGCCACCATCCCAGCCAGCGGCGACAGGCTGGCGTGCATGGCGTTGACCGAGCCGTTCGAGGCGGCAGTCGTGGCGACCGACCACAGCACGCTGTTTGCGATGCCTAAGCGCGTCTCCTTACCTTCGAACGTGCCGCCGCTGTACTCGGCGGTCAGTGAGACGACCAGCCCGGCGACAAACAGAATCATCATCGCCGCAAAGAGCGCCCAGCCCTGTCGCGTCGAGCCGACCATCAGGCCGTAGGTGTAGGTGAGCGCCGCCGGGATGAGGAGGATGGCCCAGACTTGCAGGAAGTTCGTGAGCGGGGTAGGGTTTTCGAGCGGATGCGCGCTGTTGGCGTTGAAAAAGCCGCCGCCGTTGGTGCCCAGTTGCTTGATCGCGATCTGTGAAGCCGCCGGGCCAAGCGGGATCGTTTGCTCTGCGCCCGAGAGCGTGGTGGCCGTAGCGTACGACGCGAAGGTCTGCACCACACCCTGCGCGACGAGGATCAACGCGAGCACCAGCGACAATGGCAGAAGGACATACAATGTGCTGCGTACCAAATCGGCCCAGAAGTTGCCGAGCGTACCGGCTGATTTATGCGCCAGCCCGCGCGTCAACGCCAGGATCACTGCCACGCCCGTCGCCGCGCTGGCGAAGTTCTGCACCGCCAGCCCGAGCATTTGCGTCAAGTAGCTCAGCGTCGTCTCGCCCGCATACGATTGCCAGTTCGTGTTGGTAGTAAAACTGACCGCGGTGTTGAAGGCCAGCGCCCAGCCCACGTTCGGCAATTGGGCAGGATTGAGCGGCAGGCTGTTCTGCGCGAGTTGTAGGATAAGGAGGACGAGGAAGCCCAACACATTGAAGGCCATCAGCGCCGCGGTATACGTTGTCCAGCGCATCTCCGCTTCGGCGTTCACGCCCGCTGCGCGATAGAGCAGCGCTTCAACCGCGCACAAGAAATTAATCTCGCCGGCAAATACCCGCGCCATGTAACGACCCAGCAGCGGCGTCACCACGACAAGCAAGACAAGATACAAACCGATTTGGGCAAAATCCAAATTGGTCATGGCTAAAACTTCTCTGGGCGGAGCATGGCATACACGAGATAAATGAGCAGGCCGAGCGCGGCCAGCGCCGCGAGAATGAGTTCGATGTCCATCGGTAAACCCTCCGTCATTACTGAGTGTAGTGACGTTGCCATCAGTGCGCGGTCAAAAATGCGGGGTATGCGTCAAGAAATCGTCAAGATGC